>NZ_LIRL01000737.1 GCF_001419795.1 Streptomyces niveiscabiei | reverse complement strand
CTGCTGTCGTGGGGGGTCGTTCCGGGGGGCCTCGCCGGTACGGGTACGGGGCTGGCCGTGGCCGCCGCCGTGAGCGGGGCGCTGGTGCTGCCGGACGCGTTGGCCCTGGCCGTGGGGAGTGCACCGCTGCGGGTTTCGGCGCCGTCTCTGCCGGTGCTGTCGGCGGTCACGGGGGCGCGGCTGACGCAGGACCCGGCCGACTGGACGAGCGGAGGGCCGGTCGCCGACGGGGCGGGCTGGGTACGAATCTCCGCCACCGGATACGCCGAACTCCTCGGTCTTGCCGGGGGGTTGTGGGTGCGGGGAGGTCAACTCGACTTCGCCACCCTGCATGAGGGCCGGGACATCCGCCGAGTTCCGTTGCCCACGCACCGGTTCGAGCGACGCCGCCACTGGGTGGAACCGGGTGCACAGACCAGCCAGCCCGCCTCCCCCGAGCGAGACCGGCTCCTGGCCCGCTTCGCCGCGAACGACCCCGCCCACAACGTCGGACTCGTCACGGACTTCGTGACCGACGAGGTGGGGAAGGTCCTCGGCGGACGTCATCTCGCCGCCCTCGACACGAACCTGTTCGACCTCGGACTCGACTCGCTGGTGCTCATCGAAGTCGTGGCGAAACTCGGCGAGGAACTGGACTTCGAGGTACCGGCGACAGCGTTCGTGGAGTTCCCGACGATCCGCTCCTTCGTGGACAACCTGGCGGAGCTGATGTGCCTGACGGAACCCGGAGGCGCGGCACCGGCCGCCGCCGCGGGGCGTACGTCACGACGGGCTCAGCGGGCGGAGGCGCGGCGGGCGGGGCAGGGCTGAGCCGTCTGACGCCTTGCGCGGATGACGTGAGGGGCGGGAATCCCGGACTGGGATTCCCGCCCCTCTGGTCGTCCGCCTAGTTCTTGAACGCCCCGCAGCGCTCCTCGATCAGCTGGGCCGTCGCTGCCATCAGGCGGTCGGCGACGGTGTCGACGTTGCGGTCCTGCCAGGGTTCGAGGCTGGTGCCCTTCACCCATTGGTTGAAGGCGCCCAGTGCCGGACCGGAGTGTACGAGGTAGTCGACTCGCCGTCCGGGGACGCCTGTTCGGGCGAGGGTGAAGCCCTCGTCCAGGTAGGAGCGGAAGGCCAGGGCCAACTTGCGTTTGGCGTCCGGTTCCTGGCCGCCGGGGTGGGCCGCGCGCCACGCGTCCTCGAAGGGGCGGCGCAGGTAGGTGTCCTCGATCTGGCGGCGCGTGTCGGTGTCGATGTCCTCGAACGAGGCGTGGGTGCGCCAGAGTTGGTAGAGGCGGTCGGCGCGGGCCGGGAGGAAGACGCCGCGTTTGACGGCCCGTGCGCGGACGCCGAGTTCGAACATCTCGGCCCAGGGGGCGGGTTCGGTGTCCTGGACGTCCAGGGCCTGGAGCAGGTCCTTGACTTCGGGGCTGGTCGCCGCCTCCACCGTGCACTGGTTCACGGACCCGGTGACGAGGAACTCGGCGCCGAGCACGAGGGCCGCCGTCGCCGCTTCCGGCGTGCCGATCCCGCCGGCCGCACCGACGTGCACGCGGTCCCGGCCGGTGGCGAGGGCGTCACGCAGGCGGACGACGGTCGGCAGCAGCGTGGCCAGGTCCACCGGCTCGCTCACCCAACCGCCGCCGGCCTCGACGCACAGGTCGTCCGCCATGGGCCGGTCGCCCGCCCTCGCCGCCTCCTCCTGGCTCACCTCGCCCAGCTCGACGAGACCGCGTACGACGTCGGCGGGCGCCGGGCGGAGGAACGCCTCCGCGGTGTCCGTGCGGGAGACCTTGGCGATGATCCGGCCGCCCTTGAGGCGGTACTTGACCAGCGCCGGGGTGATCCGCAGGAACCCGGACGCCTCGACCGTACGGACCCCGAGCCGCAGCAACAGGTCGACGAGCGCGCGCTCCTCGTCGGGGGCGGCGTGGCGGTGCAGGATGCTCGCACCGAAGGGTCCGTCGGGTCCCAACGCGGCCTGGACGCCCCGGACTTGCTCCTCGACCTCCGCGAGGGGCAGTCCGCCGGTGCCGAGGAACCCCATCGCGCCGCCCTTGGCGAGCCGGACGACGAGGGCTTCGGAGGAGATGCCGCCGTACATGCCGCCCGCGAGGTAGGCGAGGCGGAGGCCGTAGCGGGTGCGGAAGGTGTCGGCGCCGAGGTCTTCGGGGGCGAGGGGGCGGCATGTACGGC
>NZ_LIRL01000736.1 GCF_001419795.1 Streptomyces niveiscabiei | reverse complement strand
GTGCCCCTTCGACCCCCTTCGCCTACGGGGGTGGGGGCTCGGTTCGTGGGCGGGTGCGGGTGGTCTTTGGTTGAGCGCGCAGTTCCCCGCGCCCCTGAAGAGGGAAGGGGCCTTCGGCCCTTCCCTCTTCAGGGATCCGGTTCCGTTTCCGGGGGTGCTTCCGTTGCGGGGTTACTTGTTTTTGGCCTCTGCCCAGTTGTGTTGTTCTGCCACGTCTGACTTGAGCTCTGCCAGTTGGATCGCCACCGCGCTGGGGGCCGTGCCGCCTCGGCCGTTGCGGGAGGCCAGGGCTCCGGGGACGTTCAGGACCGTGCGGACCTCTGGGGTTAGGTGGGGGGAGATCTTGGCGAACTCTTCGTCTGTGAGGTCGTTCAGTTCCTTCGACTGGGACTCTGCGGCCTTGACGCATTCGCCCGCTACCTCGTGGGCCACGCGGAAGGGGACACCCTGTTTGACCAGCCATTCCGCGATGTCCGTGGCCAGGGAGAAGCCGGCGGGGGCCAGTTCTTCCATGCGGTCCCGGTGGATCGTCAAGGTGGCGATCATGCCGGTGAACGCGGGGAGGAGGACTTCGAGTTGGTCGCAGGAGTCGAAGACCGGTTCTTTGTCTTCCTGGAGGTCTCGGTTGTAGGCCAGGGGGAGGGCCTTCAGGGTGGCGAGGAGGCCCGTCAGGTTGCCGATCAGGCGGCCTGATTTGCCTCGGGCCAGTTCCGCGATGTCCGGGTTTTTTTTCTGCGGCATGATCGACGAGCCTGTGGAGAACGCGTCGTGGAGGGTGACGAAGGAGAACTCCTTCGTATTCCAGATGATGATCTCCTCGGCGATCCGGGAGAGGTTGACGCCGATCATCGCCGTGATGAAGGCGAACTCGGCGACGAAGTCGCGGGAGGCCGTGCCGTCGATGGAGTTGCCGGAGCTGCCGTGCTCGAAGCCGAGGTCCGCCGCGACCGACTCGGGGTCGAGGCCGAGGCTGCTGCCGGCAAGGGCGCCGGAGCCGTACGGGGAGACGGCCGTACGGGCGTCCCACTGGCGCAGGCGCTCGGCGTCGCGGGTGAGGGGCTGGACGTGGGCCAGCAGGTGGTGGGCGAAGAGGACCGGCTGGGCGTGCTGGAGGTGCGTGCGGCCGGGCATCGCGACGTCCGGGTGGGCCTCCGCGAGGGCGATCAGCGCGTCCTGGAGGTCGGCGATGAGGCCGCCGAGGATGCGGGCGTGGTCGCGGAGGTACATGCGGAAGAGCGTCGCGACCTGGTCGTTGCGGGAGCGGCCCGCGCGGAGCTTGCCGCCGAGGTCGGGGCCGAGGCGCTCCAGGAGGCCGCGCTCCAGGGCGGTGTGGACGTCCTCGTCGGCGATCGTGCCGACGAACTCACCCGACGCGACGTCCGCTTCGAGCTGGTCCAGCCCGGCGATCATGCGCGTGAGTTCGTCCGCCGTGAGGAGGCCCGCCTTGTGCAGGACGCGCGCGTGGGCGCGGGAGCCGGCGATGTCGTAGGGCGCCAGACGCCAGTCGAAGTGGACGGACGCGGACAGCTTCGCCAGGGCCTCGGCGGGACCGTCGGCGAAACGGCCGCCCCAGAGCCGTACGTCACCGCTGTTGCTGCTCACTGCACTTGCTCCTCAAAGCTGATGATGTGCCACCGCCTCCCCAACGCGGGTGCGTGGGGAGGCGGTTGTCACGCTATCGGTTACGCGAGGTCCCGCTTGGCGGCGATCTTCGACGACAGGCTGTAGATGTCGATGAAGCCCTTGGCGGCGGCCTGGTCGAACGAGTCGCCCGTGTCGTACGTGGCCAGGTTGAAGTCGTACAGCGACGTGTCCGAGCGCCGGCCGGTGACGACCGCGCGGCCACCGTGGAGGGTCATCCGGATGTCGCCGTTGACGTGCTGGCTGGCCTCGTCGATGAAGCCGTCCAGGGCGCGCTTGAGCGGGGAGAACCACTGGCCGTCGTAGACCAGTTCGCCCCAGCGCTGCTCGACCTGCCGCTTGTAGCGGGCGAGTTCGCGCTCGACGGTGACGTTCTCCAGCTCCTGGTGGGCCGTGATGAGGGCGATCGCGCCCGGAGCCTCGTACACCTCGCGGGACTTGATGCCGACGAGACGGTCCTCGACCATGTCGATCCGGCCGATGCCCTGGGCGCCGGCGCGCTCGTTGAGCTGCTGGATGGCCTGGAGGACGGTGACGGGCTTGCCGTCGATGGCGACCGGGACGCCCGCCTTGAAGGAGATGACCACCTCGTCGGCGTCGCGGGCGACGGCCGGGTTCTGGGTGTACTCGTAGATGTCCTCGATCGGGGCGTTCCAGATGTCCTCCAGGAAGCCCGTCTCGACCGCGCGCCCGAAGACGTTCTGGTCGATGGAGTAGGGGGACTTCTTGGTGGTCGCGATCGGGAGGTTCTTCTCCTCGCAGAACGCGATCGCCTTGTCACGGGTCATCGCGTAGTCGCGGACCGGGGCGATGCACTTGAGGTCGGGGGCGAGGGCGACGATGCCGGCCTCGAAGCGGACCTGGTCGTTGCCCTTGCCGGTGCAGCCGTGGGCGACCGTGGTGGCGCCGTGCTTCTGGGCGGCGGCGACGAGGTGCTTGACGATCGTCGGCCGGGAGAGCGCGGAGACCAGCGGGTAGCGGTCCATGTAGAGGGCGTTGGCCTTGATCGCGGGGAGGCAGTACTCCTCGGCGAACTCGTCCTTCGCGTCGGCCACTTCGGCCTCGACGGCGCCGCACGCGAGGGCGCGCTTGCGGATGACGTCCAGGTCCTCGCCGCCCTGGCCGACGTCGACCGCGACGGCGATGACCTCGGCGCCCGTCTCCTCGGCGATCCAGCCGATGGCGACGGAGGTGTCCAATCCGCCTGAGTAGGCGAGTACGACGCGCTCGGTCACGGGTTTCTCCTCACAGTGCATTCGCTGACATGCATGAGTATGCAGAACTCTGCATGGTTCGTCAATCTGGGTCTTGAGTGCGTTCACTCACCCGTCCCGGCTGTGAAGATCTCTTGGGCCGCGTTTGGGGAGACGTTGAACAACGGCAACCGCTTGCTCGTACTTCCCGACGAACGCAGGCGCCGCGTTGAACACCCACTTCCTGACCCAAGTGAGGCATCTCCATGTCCAGGGCTCTCCCCAAGTACAACAAGCGTCGCGTCGGCCTCATCGGCGGCGCCGCCGCGGTCGTGCTCTCCGGCGCCGTCATCGCGGGTACCGCCCTCGCCGGGCAGGACTCGTCCGACAACAACGCGACGAACGCCAAGACGCTCGCGGCGAGCCCAGGCACGATCAGCTGCCCGGACGTCGCGTCGCAGCTCCCCGCGATCCCCGCGTCCGCGCAGGCCGAGGTCGACCGCAACCTCGCCCTGCTCCAGACGCAGATCAACGAAGCCAACGAGCGGCTCGTCAAGACCGTCGGCCAGGGCGGGCCCAACTTCGTGCAGAACGCCATCAACGGGCCGCTGGAGGACAAGCGCGTCGCGACGATCAACCGCATCGCCACCGCGATCGGGCGTACGGCTGAGAAGCCGGTCGGCCTGGACGCGCTCGCGCCCTGCACGGTCAACGCGGGTGGCGGGAACGGCGCCGGGAACGCCGGTGAGGGTGCTGGGAACGCGGGCGAAGGTGCCGGGGACAACGGCGCGGGTGCCGGGAACAACGCGGGCAACGAGAACGCGGGCAACAACAACGCCGGCAACAACAACGCGGGCAACGAGAACGCCGGTGGTGCCGGTGCGATCTCCTGCCCGGACGTCGCCTCGCAGCTCCCCGCGATCCCCGCGTCCGCGCAGGCCGAGGTCGACCGCAACCTCGCCCTGCTCCAGACGCAGATCAACGAAGCCAACGAGCGGCTCGTCAAGACCGTCGGCCAGGGCGGGCCCAACTTCGTCCAGAACGCCATCAACGGGCCGCTGGAGGACAAGCGCATCGCGACGATCAACCGCATCGCCACCGCGATCGGCCGCACCGCCGAGAAGCCGGTCGGCCTGGACGCGCTCGCGCCCTGCACCGTCAACCAGTGACGTGACAGGACGCAGTGGCCGCCCCGAGGAAACGCCGGCCGGGGCGGCCACTGCGGTGTTTGGGGGCAGGGCGGGTCTTGAGGTCGAGGCGTGTTCGGGGCGGGGTCCGTTCGGGGGCACTCAGGTGAAGTGACGCCCCTTTTCCCTGTGTTGCTCAGCTTCCCGGTGTTGCTCAGCCGCGCGCACCGTTTGCCATCATGTTCTCTCTGCTCGGGGAGGGGACGGGGACATGGTGCAGGCGCGCAGGGCTCTGCTCATCGGGGTCGGGCGGGCGCCCGAGACCGTCGGGGTGCTGGAGCCGCTTGAGGAGACGGTCGGTTCCGATCTCCGGCTGCTGGAGACGACGTTGCGGGCGTCGGGGTACGACGTCGAGGTGCTGTCCGACGCCGGGCGCAGTCGGATCAAGGTGACGATCGACCAGACGGCCCGTCAAGTTCCGTCCGGTGGGACGCTGTTGGTGTATTTCAGCGGGCACGGTGTGCGGGTCGGGGGTGCCGACTATCTCGTCCCCTCCGATGCGATCGCCCCTGCGGACGGGGTGTGGAGCGAGGTGCATCTCGACTCCCTGGTCTCCGCCAACATCAGCCCCCTGCTGAAGGGTTGTGCGGCCGAGACCGTTCTGTGGTTCGTCGACGCGTGCCGTAACGAGCTCGACGGTGAGGCGTTCGCCAATCAGGCGGTCAGCGGTCCGCCTCGGGGCGGGTTCGCGTTCATGGCCGGGTGTTCCGCCGGGGAGTTCAGCGGGTCCACGCCCGAAGGGAGCTTCTTCACCCGGGGGTTGGCCGAGGCGCTCGGTCCGATGACGCCGGCCCGGTCCGTGGAGGACGTCCTCGCCGCCGCCCGCGCCGCCACCGTCAAGGCCGCTCGGCGGCACGGGGTGCGGCAGAGTCCGTGGTTCCAGTACGGGTCCTTCGAGGAGGACCGGACCAGGAAGACGGAGATCTGCGAGGGCCGGGCGCTGCTGGAGGCGTGGCAGGAGGCCGTTCGGGGGACGCCCCTGTGGGAGTACGTCCCGGAGGGTGAACGGGCTTCTCTGGTAGGGGTGTTGGAGGAGTTCGCCGAGGACTGCGCTCGGCGTGTGCACCTGGCCCAGGAGCGGTGGTCCGAGGCCGATCCGTGGGGCGACGACTTGTTCCCGGTACGGGTGTTGCGTGACCGGCTGCCCTCGCTGTTGCCGTCGGGCGCGGCCTTGTCCGTCGTCGAAGTGGTCGCTCTGGTCGCCGCGCCGTTCCTCCATGAGGTGGCCTGGGCTTCACGGTTGAGTCAGGCCGTCGAGGTGGAGCCCTCCGACGTCGAGCGGCGGGGCGGGAGTGCTCATCGGCTGCACTACGAGCAGATCGTGGAGCAACACGGGCGGGTCGCGCGGAAGTTGGTGGACTGCCGGGGGCGCGGGCGGGTCGAGGATGTCGCCGCGTTGACGATGTGGCTCGTTCATCGGTGGATCGCGGATCTGTCCGAGACGGAGGACGAGGCCGTGCCGGTGGGTGCCGTCTCGCTCGCGGGGAGGCTCGGGCTCGCGGAGGATCGGGCGCAGGATCTCGGGGAGTTGCTGGGGGTGGTGGCCTCCGGGGTGGGGTCCGATGAGGCGGTCGAGTCGTGGGGTTCGCGGAAGGTTCTGGTGCCGGGCAAGGGGCATCAGGTGTTGCGGGTCGGGGAGTTGGGGGTGTTGTTGCGGCTCGCCGCTCTGCTGGCCGTGGATGTCCGGGTGCTGCCTGATGTGGTGGCGGATCATCTCGCCGTTTCCGATGCGGTGCTGCCCCAGCAAGTGGTCGGTGTCGCGCGGGAGTTGAGTTGGCACCGGGAGGGGGACTCGCTGCACCTCGACGCGCTCTGTCCTCATCAGGCCGTGCACGCGGCGCTGGCCGAGGTCGTCGAGGAGGCCGATCGCGTCGCCGGGCGGGCTTCCCGGAGCGGGCTCCTCGCTGACGTACCCGGGCGGGTCACCGACCGGGATCTGCGGCCGTCCCGGGTGGGCGGCAGGGAGTCCTACGAGGTTCCTCTGCTCCGGTTTCATCTCGCGCAGACCGAGGTGCGGGATTTGTTGATGGGTGAGCAGCTTTACGGGGGTGAGCCCGAACTCGCTCTTCGGGAGCTTTATCAGAACGCCATGGACGCTTGCCGCTATCGCGGAATGCGCTGGAAATATCTGGACAGCGTCGGGGCTCATCCCGCCGAGTGGAGCGGGCGGATCGTTTTCACGCAGGGGGAGGACGAGCGGGGGCGGTACGTGGAGTGCCGTGACAATGGCGTGGGGATGAGTGCGGAGCAGCTCAAGCAGACGTTCACCCGGGCGGGGAGCCGGTTCGAGAGGTCCACTTCTTTTCGGCGGGAGCAGTCGAAGTGGCTGCGGCACGATCCGGAGTTGCGGCTGTATCCCAACAGCCGGTTCGGGATCGGGGTGTTCAGTTACTTCATGCTCGCGGAGGAGATGAGCATCGTCACGCGGGTGGTGAGTCCTGAGGGAATTCCGGCTGACCACGCGCTTCGGGTGGAGATTCCGAGCAGCGGGAGTCTTTTTCGGGTTCAGCGGCATGACGGTGCCGATGACGGGATGGCCGAGGGGGGTACTCGGGTCCGGTTGTACGTGCGGGATGAGGAGCGGCTTCGGGATCTGTCGTGTGTCCGGGTGCTGCACGATCTGGTGTGGGTGAGCGAGTTCCGGCTGGAGGCCCGGGACGGGGGCGGGCGGGAGCAGGT
>NZ_LIRL01000735.1:379-3251 GCF_001419795.1 Streptomyces niveiscabiei | reverse complement strand
CGGGAGGGCCGGGGCGGTCGCGCCGAGGGGTTTCTCCATGCCGCGGTTGCGCAGGACGTAGCCGAGGGCGGTGGCGAGGCGGATGCCGGGGACGGTCGCCGGGTCGGTGCCGCGCTCGACGGGGACGTACACCTCGATGGACCGGCAGCCCCACCCGCGCGCCACCTCCTCCGCTGCGAGCGCGGCGACCGTCGCGCGGCCTCGGTGGCGGTCGGCCTCGTCGATGTGGAGTTCCTCGATGCGGGCGATCGTGGGGCCGAAGCCGGGGTGCGTGCCGAGGAGGAGCGTGCCGACGGGGCGGCTGTTCACGCACACCTGGTAGCGGCGTGAGAGCCGTCCGGCGGGGCCGGGTTCGCGCTGGAGCGGCTCGGTGGGGCGCAGAGTCGTGGTCATGCCGAATTTCTACCCGTCGCAGGTCCTCTGAGCAGCTCAATTACGGGGCAGCTCACGGGTCGAGGTCGTCCGCCGCCCGTTCCGTGAACACCCGCATCGCCTTCGCCGTCACCGGCCCCGGCGTCCCGGGCAGCTCGCGCGCGTCCACGCGGTGGACCGCCTGGACGTCCCGGAGGGTGGACGTCAGGAAGATCTCGTCGGCGCGTTCGAGGACGTCGAGGGGGAGGTCGGTCTCGTGGGCGCCGGTCCACTCGACGACCAGTTCGCGGGTGATCCCGGCGAGGCAGCCGGAGGCGAGCGGCGGGGTGTGGAGCTCGCCGTCGAGGACGACGAAGACGTTGGAGCCGGTGCCTTCGCAGAGCGCGCCGACCGTGTTGGCGAAGAGCGCCTCGGTGGCGCCCTGGTCGTGCGCGCGGGAGAGGGCGACGACGTTCTCGGCGTACGAGGTGGTCTTGAGGCCGGTGAGGGCGCCGCGTTCGTTGCGGGTCCAGGGGACCGTGACCGCGGCGGTCGTGTCGGCGCGGCGGGCCGTCTCGCCGAGGGCGACGACGAGGGTCGTGCCGTGGGCGCCGCGGTCGGAGCCGAGGGGGCCCTGCCCGCCGGTGTAGGTGATGCGCAGGCGGCCGAGCGGCATGGGGTTGGCGGCGAGGACGGCCGCGCAGGCCGTACGGATCTCGTCGTGGTCGGGGTCGGGCAGGCCCAGGCCCCGGGCGGAGCGGGTGAGGCGGTCGAGGTGGCGGGTGAGCGCGAAGGGGCGCCCCTCGGTCGTCTTCAGGGTCTCGAAGATGCCGTCGCCCACGGTCAGTCCGTGGTCGAGGACGGAGACGCGCGCGTCGTCGATGTCCTTCAGTCCGCCGTCGAGCCAGAGTTTCACCGGTGCCACCTCGCGGGTTTCGTCAGCCGTCGTACTCCCCCGACGCTACCGCGAGCAGCCGGGACGCCTTCAGTTCGGTCTCCCGCCACTCGCCCTCGGGGTCTGAGCCCCAGGTGATCCCGGCGCCCGTGCCGAACTTCAGCAGGCCCCCGTCGATCCAGAACGTCCGGATGCCGACGGCGAGTTCACCGGTCCCCCGGTCGGCGTCGACCCAGCCGACGCCGCCGCAGTAGGGGCCGCGCGGCGCGGTCTCCAGGGCATCGATGATCCTGAGGGCGCTGGACTTGGGGGCGCCGGTGACGGAGCCGGGCGGGAAGGCGGCGGCGAGGAGCTCGGGCCAGCCGGCGCCGGGGCGCAGTTCGCCGGCGACGGTCGAGACGAGGTGGACGAGGCCGGGGTGCTTCTCCACCGCGCACAGGTCGGGGACGGTGACGCTGCCCGTCGTACAGACCTGGCCGATGTCGTTGCGGACGAGGTCCACGATCATGACGTTCTCGGCGTAGTCCTTCTCCAGGAGGTCGGCCTCGGTACGGCCGGTGCCCTTGATGGGGCCGGAGAGGATCGCGCGGCCGGCGCGGCGCAGGAAGAGTTCCGGGGAGGCGGTGGCGATCTGCACGCCGTGCCCGGGGAGGCGGATCGTGCCCGCGTACGGCGCCGGGTTGCCGAGGGCGAGGAGGGCGGTGAGGGCGTCGACGTCGGCGTCCTCGGGGACCGGCGCGGACAGCACCCGGCAGAGGTTCGCCTGGTAGACGCGGCCGGCGGCTATGTGCTCGCGGATACGCCGGACGCCCGCCGTGTACGCGGCCCGGTCCAAGGACGACGTCCAGTCCCCCTCCGCCGGTCCGCGCCAGGCGCCCGGCACCGGCGCGGGGACCGGTTCGCGGCGTACATCGGCGAAGCGGGCGCAGGTCAGACGGCCCTCGAAGTCGGCGGCGACAGCCCAGAAACCGCTGGACTCCAGGGCGGCGGGGTCGCTCGTGACGTCCAGGAGACCGGTGGCGACGCGGGTGCCGAAGCGGGCGAGGGGAGGCAGGTGAGGCACGGGTCGAGTCTAGGTCCGGGTGTCGGCAAGGGGGCCTGAGCTGGGCGGTTCGGCTACCAGGGGCAGCACGCTGCGCAAACGCGTTTTTGTGCTGGCCCGGGAATCCGCTAGAGTTCAACACGTCGCCGGGACGCGCAAGCGGGCCGGGAAAGACAAGCGGACGTAGCTCAGTTGGTAGAGCGCAACCTTGCCAAGGTTGAGGTCGCGAGTTCGAGCCTCGTCGTCCGCTCGAAGGAAAGCAAGGGGATCTTCCCGAACCCCTGCACTCCTGGTGGAGTGGCCGAGAGGCGAGGCAACGGCCTGCAAAGCCGTCTACACGGGTTCAAATCCCGTCTCCACCTCCAAGGACGATTAGCTCAGCGGGAGAGCGCTTCCCTGACACGGAAGAGGTCACTGGTTCAATCCCAGTATCGTCCACTGAAGCCGCAAGGCTTCCCCGCGCGATTAGCTCAGCGGGAGAGCGCTTCCCTGACACGGAAGAGGTCACTGGTTCAATCCCAGTATCGCGCACTGGCCATGATCTTCGGATCGTGGTTTCTCCCGGACGATTAGCTCAGCGGGAG
>NZ_LIRL01000735.1:0-339 GCF_001419795.1 Streptomyces niveiscabiei | reverse complement strand
CTCCAGCTCGCCGTAGTCGAGGAAGATCCCCCGGCAGTTGCTGCACTGTTCGATCTGGACGCCGTTGCGGTTGTAGGTGTGCATCGCCGCGTGGCACTTCGGACACTGCATCATCGGCCTCGACCCCTCACTGTTCGTTCCTGTTTCGCGTTACCCCAGGACAGACTCCGTCCGGGGCCGGACGGTTGCACCCTACGGCGGGTCGCTCGTCACCTGACCAGGCGGTACGGCGCCCATGCGCGCGCACGCGTCCACCAGCGCCTCTTCCACCTCGTCCAACTGCCGTCGCTGCTGAGCCGACTTGGTGATCGCGCGGGCGGCGGTCTGGACGGTCAGCGC
>NZ_LIRL01000734.1 GCF_001419795.1 Streptomyces niveiscabiei | reverse complement strand
GCCGAGCAGCGCGGCGAGCCCCGCGCGGACCACGGGATTGTCGTCGGCCACGAGAACCTTCATCCTCCGAGCCCCTTCCGTCACGCCGCCCCCTTCTCGAACTGTCCCACCCGGAGCGGGAGTCGAAGCTCGACGCTCACTTCGGTCCCCGGCCCGCCCCGCCCGATCCGCAGCCGCGCCCCGAGGGCCACGGCACGTTCGCTCATCCCGAGCAGCCCGAAGTGCCCGGCCCGCCGCAGCGCGTCGAGGCTGGTGCCGGGCGGCAGCCCTTTGCCGTCGTCGTGGACGGTGACGCGCAGGACGTCCCCGTGCACCCCGGCGCTCACCTCGACGCGACTGGCGTCGGCATGCCGGTGCGCGTTGTCGAGCGCCTCGGCGGCGATGGTGAGCAACTCCCGCGCGACGAACGGCGGTACGGGTACGGCGCTGCGCTCACCGGTCGCGCGATAGGTCGTCGGCAGGCCGGTGCGGGTCGCGAAGTCCGTGGCCCGCGAGGCGAGTTCGTCGAGTACGTCCAGTTCCTCGCCCGTCCCGAGCCGCAGGTCGGTCAGCAGGTCCCGTGACTCCCCGGCCGCGCGCCGGGCGGCGCCGGCGATCGACTCGGCCTGTTCGCGCACGGGTTGCTCGGCCCCGGCGGCGAGCGCCTCGGCGGCGAGGGCGACGCCGTACAGGGACTTGGCGAGGGAGTCGTGCATCTCCCGTGCCAGGCGGTCGCGTTCGGCGGCGACGGCCTCGGCGGCGGCGAGGCGGGCGCGGGTCTCGGCGAGCGCCTCGGTGGCCTCGCCGAACCTCAGCATCAGTCCCCGCAGGGCGGAGCCGAGCGCGCCGGTGATGACGCAGAAGCCGGGGAGCAGCAGCCGTTCGGCGACGGAGGCGCCGGAGCGGGCCGCCAGGGTCGTATGGACGAGCAGCAGGATGAGCCCTTGCAGGGAGGCGAAGCAGGCGGCGCCGCGCCAGCCGTAGAGGATCCCGGCGAGGAGGGGGGTGCAGACGCTGACGTACGCGAGGGTCGTGTCGGGGCCTGCGGAGACGAGCAGGAGCGAGCCGAGGAGGGTGTCGACCGCCAGGAGGGTGGGGTGTCTCAGGAGCAGTGGGGCGAAGCGTTCCCAGTCGCGCAGGAGGGCGTAGGACACCATGAAGGTGACGACGACGGCCGTGCCGACGAGGCGGACGCCCACGCCGGGTGAGGCGTTGAGGAGGGCGGAGGGTGCGGCGAGGGCGATCATCGCGAGGCGGAAGCCGAAGACCTGGCGGGACATCGCCTGGAGGGCGTTGACCTGGAGGGCGAAGGGGGCCGCCGGACGGTGCGCCTTCTTTCGTCTCAACGCCCCCATGTCCGCGCCTACTTCCCCGTGATCGTGCCGAAGTCGGTGCCCGAGCCCAGCAGCAGGCCGGCGCCGAGGAGGAGCATCGTCGCCGGGACCATGAACGTGGTGATCATCAGAGTGGCCCGGGGGACCGCGCGGGCGGCCTTGCGGCGGGCGTTCTGGGCGTCGGTGCGGCGCATGTCCTTGGCGATGGAGACGAGGGTGTCGACGATGGGGGCGCCGAGTTCCTCGCCCTGCTGCAACGCCGTGACGAACATGGCGACCTGCTCGGAGTCGTTGCGGCGGCGCAGTTCCGCGAAGGCTTCGCGGCGGCTCATGCCGAGGTCCATCTGACGCAGGGTGATGCGGATCTCGTCGGCCCAGGGGCCCTCGTAGCGGGTGGCGACGCGGTCGAGGGCCTGGCGGAAGCCGAGGCCCGCGCTGACGACGACGGCGAGGACGTCGAGGAAGTCGGGGAGGGTGCGTTCGATGACGTCCTTGCGGACGCGGATCGCGGACCAGATGCCGACCTCGGTCCACACGGCGCCGAAGGCGAGCATCAGCAGCGCGATCAGGGGGTTGCCGCGCAGGAAGAAGATCAGGGCGCCGACGGCCCCCAGCGTGCCGTAGACGGCGCGGCGGGCGGCGTAGCGGTCGATGGTGAGGCCGCCGGGGTTGCCCGCGAGGTCGATGCGGCGGCGGTACTTGGCGACGAGGCGGGGGCCCATCAGGCGCAGGACGGCGGGCGCGTACCGCATGCCCATGCGGTCGACCACCGAGTCCACGGCGCCTGTCCGGGTCGCGCCGACCTCCAAGGCGAGGGCGAGGTCGGGGGGCAGTTTGACGTCCGCGCGGTACATGCGGATGCCGGTGAAGGCGCCCCACACGGAGGCCGCCATCAGGAGCGCGAGCAGCAGAGCCATGGTCAACTCCCCCCGCTCAGACGTCGATCCGGGACATGCGCCGGATGAGGACGAAGCCGACGGCGTACAGGCCGAAGGCGATCAGGACGGCGGCCTGACCGAGCGGCGAGCCGGTCATGCGCTCCAAGGCCCCCTCCTTGACGCCGTCCATCAGGAACAACGAGCCGACGCCCAGGAGGGGTACGGCGTACGCGGTGAGGTTCACCTGCGAGAGCTGGGTGCGGATCTCGCGCCGGGTCTCCTTGCGCTCCTCCAGCGTCTCCGTCAAGTTCCGCAGGGCGCCCACGACTTGGCCACCGGCCTTGTTGGAGAGGACCAACGTGGTGACGAGGACGACGAGTTCGCGGGAGGGGAGCCGGTCGGCGAGTTCGCCGAGGGCGTCGTCCATGGACTGGCCGACCGCCAACTGGTTGGCGACCTTGGCGAGTTCCTCTCCGGCGGGCGCCTCCAGCTCCTCGGCGGCCATCCCTATCGCGGTGCGCAGGGCAAGGCCCGCCTGGGTGGCGTTGGCCAGGATGCGGGCCAGTTCGGGGAGTTGGTTGATGAACCGCTCGATGCGCTTCTGGCGCTGCCAGTTGAGGAACTGGACGGCCGAACCGACCGCGACGAGAGCGGCGATGGGGCCGAAGAAGGGGGCCAGGACGGCCTGGGTGACCAGCCAGAGTCCGGCGACCGCGCCGAGCAGGTAGGCGGTGAACTCGCCCGGGGTGACGTCGAGTCCGGTCGTCGCGAGCCGGCGTTCCAGCGAACGGCCCAGGCCGGTGCGGCGGATGCGGCGGTCGAGGTCGCGGAAGCGGCGGCGGCGCCCGCTGGGCGGCAGTTGGCCGGTGTAGGAGAGCCGGTCGACGAGGGCGGCGCGCTGGGCGCGGCCGGTGGCGTACGCGTGCAGGCCCGCGACGGCCAGGGTGAGGGTGAGGACGGTCAGGCCCGTCGTGAGCGTGGTGAGCTGGTCGAGGTCCATGGTCGTCCTGCCTAGCGTGCTTCTCGGATCGCGAGTTCGGCCGGGGTCTGGGCCACGCCGAACGCCTGTGGGATGGGCTGGCTCGCCATGTAGAGGCGGTCGGCGGTGCGGCGCGGGAGGGGGAAGTAGCGGAAGCTGCCGTGGATGCGGCCGTCGGAGGACATCGGCAGGGCGTCGAAGCGGGCGGCGGTGGCCAGCCGGTACGGTTCGCCGCCGTGGCTGTCGAGGAGCGCGATCTCGGTGATGCGGCGGGCGCCGTCGGCGAACCGGGTGAGCTGGATGATGACGTCGACGGCGCTGTTGATCTGGTCGTGCAGGGCGACGAAGGGCACCTCGACGTCGGACATCGAGGCGAGTGTCTGGAGGCGGGTGAGGGCGTCCTCGGCGCTGTTGGCGTGGACGGTGGCGAGCGAGCCGTCGTGGCCCGTGGACATCGCCTGGAGCATGTCCAGGGACTCGCCGCCGCGTACCTCGCCGACGACGATCCGGTCGGGGCGCATGCGCAGGGAGTTGCGGACCAGGTCGCGGATCGTGATGTGGCCCTTGCCCTCGACGTTCGGCGGCCTCGACTCCAGCCGTACGACGTGCTGTTGCTGGAGCTGGAGTTCGGCGGAGTCCTCGATGGTGATGATCCGCTCGCCCTCGGGGATCAGCCCGGACAGGGCGTTGAGGAGGGTCGTCTTGCCGGTGCCGGTCGCGCCCGAGACGATCACGTTGAACTTGGCCTGCACAAGGCCCGCGAGCAGGAACAGCATGTGCTCGTCTAGGGAGGTGAAGCCGACGAGTTCGTGGAGGGTGAAGGAGCGGGGGAAGCGGCGGATCGTGAGGATCGGGCCGGTCAGGGAGAGCGGCGGGATGATGACGTTGACGCGTTCGCCGGAGGGCAGGCGGGCGTCGACCATCGGATTCGACTCGTCCACGCGGCGGTTGACCGTGGAGACGATGCGTTCGATGGTCTGCATGAGCTGGTCGGCGGAGGCGAACCGCAGCGGCAACTGCTCGACCCTGCCGCCGCGTTCGACGAATATCGCGTCCGGCCCGTTGACCATGATCTCGGTGACCGAGGCGTCTTCGAGGAGCGGCTCCAGGATGCCGAGCCCGAGCGCCTCGTCGACAACGCGCCTGATCAGCCTGGCGCGTTCGGACGTCGACAGGACCGGGCCCTCGCGGCTGATGATGTGGCCGAGGACGCGTTCGAGCCGGGCCCGGCGTTCGGCCGCCGCGAGCGACGTCATCTCGGCGAGGTCGATCTCCTCCAGGAGCTTCGCGCGGTACGTCGCGACCAGGTGGCCGTCCTCGCCCCGGCTGCCGTTCTCCTCGGGCGTGCTGATCCGTGCCCTGAGGCTCATGGGGACTCCGTTCGCTGGTCGTTCGGCATGGTCGCGGTCCGCTGGGCGGGGCCGAAGTCGCCCCACCCGAAGAACACGGACGGGATGTCGACGGAGGAGGTGACCCGGACGTCGTCCCCGAGGTCCGCGGCGACGCAGCCGGCGTCCAGCCACGCGCTGACGGCGTCCGCGCACGCCTGCCCTGCCGTCCCGGCCTCCCGCGCCTCGCTCCGCGCCCCGGCCCGCGCCGCCGTACCGGCCTGCTGTCCGGCGTACGCGATGATCCCCAGCTGGACGACGGCCATGCCGACGAGCAGCAGGATCGGCAGGAACCCCAGGTACTCGATGGCGACCTGGCCCCGGTCTCCACGACGCTTCTTCATGTCAGGGCCCATGCCATTCCTCGACGGCCCCCGCGCGTCCGGTGACTTCGAAGGGGAGGGAGAGAACTCCCGGGAAGAGAACGGGTACTTGAAGCCGAACGGTCGCGGTCACGAACCCGGACCCCCCGCAGTCCACCTGCGCTCCCCCTTGCCAGGCACTCGGCAGATCCTCGGTCCCCGCCTCCTGACAC
>NZ_LIRL01000733.1 GCF_001419795.1 Streptomyces niveiscabiei | reverse complement strand
CGCCCGCTCCCCGTGCCACGTCCCCCACAGCTGGGCGTACGCTCCCCCAGCGTTCACCAGTTCCTCGTGGGTGCCCAGTTCCGTCAGCCTGCCGCCCTCCATCACCGCGACGCGGTCCGCGTCGTGGGCCGTGTGGAGGCGGTGGGCGATCGCGATGACCGTGCGGTTCTGGAGGACGGCGGCGAGGGCGCGTTCGGTGTGGCGGGCGGTGGTGGGGTCCAGCAAAGCGGTCGCCTCGTCGAGGATGAGCGTGTGGGGGTCGGCGAGGACCACCCGGGCCAGGGCGAGCTGTTGGGCCTGGGAGCCGTCCAAGGTGCGGGCGCCCGTGCCGAGTTCGGCGTCCAGCCCGCCCGGCAGGTCGCGGACCCAGTCGGCCGCCCCCACCGCGTGCAGCGCCGCCCACAACTCCTCGTCGCTCGCGCCGGGTTCGGCGATGCGGAGGTTGTCGCGGACCGTGCCGAGGAAGACGTGGTGTTCCTGGGTGACGAGGACGACCTGACGGCGGAGCTGTTCGGGACCGAGGCCGACGACGGGGACACCGCCGACGGTGACCGTGCCTTCCGTGGGCGCGTCCACGCCCGCGAGCAGCCGGCTGAGCGTCGTCTTGCCGGCGCCGGACGGGCCGACCACGGCGAGGCGTTCACCGGGGCGGACCGTGAGGTCGACGCCGCGCAGGACCTCGCCGCCCCGCTCGTACGCGAACCGCACACCGGTCACGTCGATACGGTCGTCCGCCGGCGTCGGCGTATCCCCCGTCACCTCCCCCGACGCCTGCGCGATCCCCTCGACGCGGGCGAACGACGCCCCGCTGGACTGGAGTTGCTCGACGCGGATGATCACCTGGTCGATGGGTTCGAAGAACTGGCGGGTGTAGAGGGTCGCGGTGACGACCGCGCCGACGCTCATCTCCCCGTGCGCGTGCAGGACGCCGCCGAGGACCAGGATCGCCGACAGGGGCAGGACGTACGACACCTCGACGACCGGGAAGAAGACGCTGCGCAGGTAGAGGGTGTACAGGCGGGTGCGCCGGGACTCGTCGAGTGCCGTACGGCTGGCCGCCGTCCGCCGCTCGCCCAGGCGGAACGCCTCGACCGTGCGGGCGCCGCCGGCGGTCGCGGCGAGGATCTCGGAGACCTCGGAGGTGGCCGCGCCCTCGGCGAGGTAGCCGGTGCGGGCGCGCCGCAGGTACCAGCGCATGCCGGCCCAGATCGGCGCGAGCCCGAGCGCGGCGACGGTGCCGAGGAGCGGGTCGACGACGAAGACGGCGACCAGCAGGAACAGGGCCTGCGCGCCGCCGACCATGATGTCGGGCCCGGCGTCGCGCAGGGTCGTCCCGACGGTTCCCACGTCGGCGGTGCCGCGCGTGGTGAGGTCGCCGGTCCCGGCGCGCTCGACGACGGACGCGGGCAGCGCGAGCGCCCGGTCCACGAACCCCTCGCGCACCCGGGCGAGCATCCGCTCCCCGAACCGGTGCGCGACGTACCGCCCCCACCGCACGAACAGCAGCTGGACGACGGCGGCGACGAGGATTCCGAACGCGAGCCGGTCGACCGTCCCGACCCCGGCCCCGGCCCGCACCTCGTCGATGATCCGCCCGAGCAGCCAGGGCCCGACGAGCCCCGCGAGGGCGCCGAGCACGTTGACGCCCACCACGATCCCGAACGCGCGGCGATCGGCCCGCACCAACTGTCCGACGGCACGCCGGACTTCACGGACCCCGGCAATGGGCAGCCGCCCGGAGTCCCCGCTCACAGCACGTCCCCTTCCATGGACCCGACCCGGACCGTGTCGTCCTCGCCCGCGTCCCGGGCCACCAACTCCCGGTATCCCGCTTCCCTTTCGAGCAGCTCCCGGTGCGAACCGACGGCGGCCACCCGCCCCTCCACGACGTACTGCACCCGGTCCACCCGGTCGAGCAGCAGCGGCGAGGTCGAGGTCACGACGGTCGTCCGCCCCGCCCGCGCCTCCCGCAGCCGCGCGGCGATGGCCGCCTCCGTGTGGGCGTCGAGCGCCGACGTCGGTTCGACGGCGAGGAGCACCTCGGGATCGGCGAGCAACGCCCGTACGAGGCGCACGCGTTGGCGCTGGCCCCCGGAGAGGCTGCGCCCCTGCGCGGAGACGGCGGAGTCGAGCCCGTCCGGCAGCCCGCGCACGATGTCCTCGGACGCGGCGGCCCACACGGCCCGCGTGATCGCCTCGACATCGCGCGCCTCCCGCCCGGACACCATCTCGCGCAGGGTCTCGGCGAAGAGGTCGGCCTCGTTGTCGGCGACGAGGATCCGCGCCCGTACGGACGCCAACGGCACGGAGTCCAGCCGGACTTCACCCCATCTGACGTCGGACGGCAGATACCGCCCGAGCCGGTCGACGATCACCGCGCTGTCGGCGGGCCGCGCGCAGACGACGGCGGTCAACTCGCCGGGGTGGACCCGGACTTCGGAGAGGGGGTCGTACAACTCGGCGGCGCCGGACGGCGCTTCGGCGGACGGCACGTCCGGGTCGGGCTCCAGCGCCAGCAGCCGGACGACCCGCCGGGCCGCGACGACGCCCCGGCTCAGCTGGTACCCCAGCTCGACGAGGAAGGACACGGGCACGACGAGGACGGCCACGAACCCGTACACGGAGACGAGTTGGCCGACCGTGATCTCCCCCTGCGCGGCGAGGCGCGCCGCGAGCCAGGTCACCACGGACAGGAACAGGGTCGGCAGCCCGACCCCGAGCGCCTGGATCCAGCTCGTCACCGCGCCGACCCGGTAGCCCTGTTCGCGCAGGCCCGCGGAGTCCCGCCGGAACCCGTCCGCGAACAGCCCTTTGCCGCCGAGGCCGTTGAGGACGCGCAGCCCGCCCGCGAGGTCCCCGATGCGCGCGGTCAGCAGCCGCTGGCGTTCGCGGTACTCGGTCTCCGCGCCCTGGAGCCGGGCCATCAACGGCCCGACGAGCAGGGCGAGTACGGGCATGCCGGTGAGGACGACGGCGGCGAGCAGCGGCGAGACGTCCAGCAGGAGGGCCGCGACGACGACGTACATGACGATCGCCCCGATCCCGGGCCCGAGGGGGGTCATGGCGAACGCGATCGTCTGGACGTCGCCCACGCCGATCGTGACGACCTCTCCCGCGACCGTCCGCCGGGGCAGCGCGGCACCGAGCCGCACGGCCTGCCTCACGACGACCTTCACGGTGCGGAAGTTGGCGTCCATCCGCATCCGCGTCATCGTGCGGTGCCGCATGATGCTGAGCCACGCGTTGAACGCGCCGACGAGCAGGAGCGCGGTGCTCCACCACACGAGCGCGCCCATGTCGCCGCGCTGGATGCCTTCGTCGACGGCCTTGGAGATCATCCAGGGGGTGGCGGCCAGCAGGGCCATCCACGCGGACGACAGGGCCGCCCCGGAGAAGGCGCGGCCGAGCTGGCATCGGGTCAGCCACCACAGGTACCCGGCGCCGCTCCGGCAGCCGGGCGTCCCCGGGTCCGCGTACGCGTCGATCACCGCCCCTCCCCCGCGCCCGCCAGGCTGTCGCGCCAGGCGCGGTGCAGGCCCGCGAACCGGCCGGTCCCGGCGATCAGTTCGGCCGGGGTGCCGTCCTCGACGATCCTGCCCCGTTCCATGACGAGCACCCGGTCGGCGATCTCCACGGTGGACAGCCGGTGCGCGATGACGACGGCGGTACGGCCGCGCAGGACCGTCGACATGGCGCGCTGGACGGCCTGTTCGCCGGGGATGTCGAGGGAGCTGGTCGCCTCGTCGAGGATGAGGACGGCCGGGTCGGCGAGCAACGCCCGCGCGAACGCGACGAGTTGGCGCTGCCCGGCGGAGATCCGGCCGCCGCGCTTGCGGACGTCCGTGTCGTAGCCGTCGGGCAGGGCGCTGATGAACTCGTGGGCGCCGATGGCCTTCGCGGCGCGCTCGATCTCCTCGCGGCCGGCGTCGGGGCGGCCGATCGCGATGTTCTCGGCGACCGTGCCGGAGAACAGGAACGCCTCCTGGGTCACCATGACGACGCCGCGCCGCAGTTCGGGTACGGGGAGGTCGCGCAGGTCGACGCCGTCGAGGGTGACGCGGCCGGCCGTCGGGTCGTAGAAGCGGGCGAGGAGTTTCGCGAGCGTCGACTTGCCGGCGCCGGTCGAGCCGACGACCGCGACGGTCTGGCCGGCCGGGAGGGCCAGGTCGAAGCGGGGCAGGATCTCGCCGCCCGTGCGGTAGCCGAAGGAGACGCCGTCGAACTCGACCGCGCGGCCCGGGAGTTCGCCCTGCCGTACGGGCAGTTCGCGGGGCTCGGCCGGTTCGGGCACGGACGGGGTCTGGGCGAGGAGTCCGGCGATCTTCTCCAGGGAGGCGGCGGCCGACTGGTAGGAGTTGAGGAACATGCCGAGCCGGTCGATCGGGTCGTACAGGCGCCGCAGGTACAGCACCGCCGCCGCGAGCACGCCGAGCTCCAGCGAGCCGGCCGAGACGCGGTACGCGCCCCACAGGACGATCACCGCGACGGCCGTGTTGGCGATCAGGCGGGAGCCGGTGACGTAGCGCGCCATCTCCAGCAGGGCGTCGCCGTTGGAGCGTTCGTGCGTACGGTTCACGGCCGCGAACTCGGCGTCGTTGACGGCCTCCCTGCGGAACGCGCGGACCGGGCGGATGCCGTTCATCGTCTCGACGAACTTGACGATCACCGAGGCGATGGCCGTCGACCGTCTCGCGTACACGCGGCCCACCCGGCGGCGGTACATCCGGATCATCAGGTACAGCGGGCCGAACGAGGCGACCGCGACCGCGCCGAGGCCGAGGTCCAGCCAGAGCAGCATCGCCGAGATGTAGACGAACGAGAGGATGACCGTCACGAGTTCCTGGAGGCCCTCGCTGAGGAGTTCCCGCAGCGACTCGACGTCCGTCGTGGACCGGGAGATCAGGCGGCCCGACGTGTACCGCTCGTGGAAGTCCACGCTCAGCGCCTGCGCGTGGCGGAAGATCCTGCCTCTCAGGTCCAGCAGGACGTCCTGGTTGACGCGGGCGGAGGCGTTGATGAACGCGTACTGGAGGGCGCCGGAGAGCAGCGCGGCGCCGAGATACCCGGCCCCGGCCGCGATCAGCGGCCCGTTGTCGCCGTCCCGGTACGCGGGTACGGCCGTGTCGATCGCGTACGCCACCAGCAGGGGGCCGATCTGTACGGCGGCCTGCTGGACGAGGAGCAGCAGCGCGGTGACCGTCGCCCGCACCTTCATCGGCGCGAGCAGCGACCGCAGCAGGACGCCGGTCGCGCCGGGCGGCGTGGGCAGGTCGTCCTGATCGAAGGGATCAGGCTCCGGAGCCACGGGCGCCGGGTTCGTCGTGGTGGCGGTCATCGGCGGACGTCCTCCTGGTCCAGGGGGGCGGTGGGGGGTTCGGCGG
>NZ_LIRL01000732.1 GCF_001419795.1 Streptomyces niveiscabiei | reverse complement strand
GCTACTGGGAGGTGGGGGTGACCACGAGGAACTGGTCGCTGCCGAGGTCCATCACGACGTGGGCGTCGGTGCCCTGGGCGCGCTGGGCGGCGGCGTATTCGTCGGCGGGCCAGGAGCCGCGGGGGTGGCCGGCGGGGAAGCGCTCCAGGACGGTCCGGGCGGGTGTGTCGGTGGCCATCAGGCGTCACCGCCGTTCACGCGCTGGTCGGTGTCGATGAGCGTGGTGATGGCGTCGGGGTTGTCGGCCAGGCCGACCCACCGGCCGCTCGCGGTGAAGACGGGGACCTGGTCGTGCTCTCCGTCGAAGACGACGACGTAGTCGGCGTACCGGTCGAGGACCATGTCGCTGAGGGCCGGGATGAGCGCGGTGTCCAGGACCTCCAGGTCGTCGACGGTGAGCCGGGCGGGTTCGCCGGGCACCGCCGGTTGGACCAGGGTGCCGGTCGCACGGAGCAGGTCGCCGGGCTGGATGCCGTTCAGCAGCTCGTGGGTGATCCGGGGGTTGTCGCTGGTGCAGGTGACGACCGTGTCGGGGGCGTCGTCGGCGAGCTCGTCGATGTCGGCGGGCCGGACGACCAGGTCGAAGGTGGCGGTGTCGCGCGGGCCGGGGACGGGGATCGCGGTGACCCAGCCGTCGACGGCGCAGTGCTTGGTGTCCATCAGCTGGCCTCCGCCAGGGTCTCGGTGGGGCGGGGGGAGCGGGGTCGGGTGGTGCGCTGGGCGATGTCCAGCAGCTCGCGGTTGCGTCGCTGCTGTTCGGGGGTGAGCGGGCGGGCCTTGGCGCCGTGGCTGTGCCAGAGCGGGGAGGCGGGCGGCTCGGGGTAGGCGAGGGAGTGGTCGACGTCGCGTTCGGTGCTGCTCATGGGGGCCTCCGTCGGGAGGGGAAGTTCAGGCGTGGTCCTTGCTCTTGCCGCTCTTGGGCGGGTCGGAGACGAACCGGGTCTCGCCGGGATTCCGCGCGTTCCAGAGCTCCGCGCACGTCTTGTGCACGGCCTCTCCGTCGTGGGACCTCAGCGGAGTGGTCTTCCGGCACAGCACGCACCGCTCGGGCCAGGCGAAGTGCCGGCCGTCGTGCCAGTCCAGGAGTTGGACCGGCACGGCGGGCGGCTCGGACGGTGCGGGTGCGGGGCGACGGCGGGTGCTCACGGACGCAGGTCGGGCAGCTGCTGACGCACCTGCGCGACCAGGTCCTCGGTGGGCTTCCAGGGCCCGAGCTGTCCGCGCGCGGGGATCGGCAGGGCGAGCTCCTGGACGTCGGTGAGCTCCAGGTGCCACCGGCCGGGCTCCGCCCACTCGGTGCAGGGCGGGGAGCCGTCCGGGTCCTGGTGGCATCCGGTCAGCCGGGCGACGCCGATCACGGCGCCGGTCGGCAGGTCGCGGCCGCGGATCGTACGGGCGACCAACGGCACGCGCAGGGCGGGCCGGTCGGTCTGCAGGCCCGCGTGCAGCAGCACCAGGCCGCGCCAGGACCAGGGCTTCGGGCGGTTCTCGATCGTCTTGGCCCCGGCGACGATGCAGGTGGTCCACGGCTGCCTGACGCTGATTCCGCGGATCCACTCGCCCGCCGGCGGAAGGGTTCCGGTGCTCATGCCGCTCGCCCCCGATTGATGGACGAAAGCGTGGTGGGCGCGGTCAGGTCGCGGGTGCCGAGGACACCGGTGGCCGCGGCGCCGACCGAGGCGGCCAGGCCGACGGCGCGGCCGTCCTCGAGGACGACGGCGTGCAGCATCCGGACCGGCTGCGCGAGACGCTGCTGGTCGACCATGACCACGGCCACGTCGTCGCGGCGGGCCAGCAGCCGACGGGCGCGGGCGGTGTGGGAGTCGCGGCGCAGCAGGCCGGTCAACAGCACGGCGGCGGTCGTCAGTTTGAGGATGCGCTGGCCGAACCGGCCCTGAAGGTGCGTGAGGGACGACATACTTGGGTTCTCCGTCTCGTCTCGTACGGGATGGATGGGCCCGGGGCAGCCGACGAAGCCGCCAAGCAGAGCGGCTGTCCCGGGGCGGAGCTACAGCGCGAAGCCGCTGCTGGTGCTGACGGGGTCGTTCCAGAGACCGGCCCGCGCGGCGGGCCACTCCATCTGCCAGCCGGGCCGAAGCCCGGCCGCTCCCCACAGGTCCGGCTGTTTGCCGGGGATCTCACGTCCGGCCGTGTGCGCGGCGAGCGCGGCGTCGTACACCTCGTGCGCGCGGCGCAGGGCCGTGGCGGGGGAGTCGGCGACGCCGGTGAAGACGTGCACGCCTCGCCGGGCCGGGTCGGTGGTGTCGTGTATCGGGACGTCAACCTCGTAGATCTTCAGGTGCATGACGTCCAGCTCCTCTCTGTGCTCGGTGGTGAGGGACCACCGCGACCGACCCGGCCTCCGTCGTGCTGGAGGCCGGGTCGGCACGGAGCGCCCGTCACGGCGGGCCGGTTTCCCGAACTCGGGGAACCGGCCCGCCGGTCAGAGGTCCAGGTGGATCGTGATGGGCCGCCGGGGATCACCGGCGGCGGTGTGGACGGTGCGGCGGTGCGCGGCGAGGCCGGCGGCTCCGCCCTGGATCGGCAGGTGGCAGTCGCGGCAGCCGTTCCACCACTCATCCCCGGCCGGGAGGTCGGCCGGGGTGAGCGGGTGCGGGTGCGGTCCGTCGTTGGCGCGGCTCACGCGCGTACCGCGTCCGCGTACTGCGCTTCCAGGTCGGCGCGGCCCTCGGGGTCGTCGGCCTGGAGGTCGTGGTCGTCGGCCTCCTGGTCGACGTCGTCGGGGCCGCCGTGGACGGTGCAGGCGATCTCCGGGTCGCTGTCCATGGCGCCGGTCAGCGCCTTGTGCAGGTCGGTGACCGAGTAGGCCGGTGCCCACGCCTGCCCGTCGCACTCCGGGTCGGCGGGGCACGGCACCAGGACGTCGAAGCCGAAGTCGCCCTCGCCGTCGACGTCCTCGCGCAGCGCCAGGGTGAGGGACTGCTGACCGAGGCGGAGCTCCGCGACACGGTCCCGGCCGGTCACCAGGTCCGAGCCCTGCCGCCACTGCCACAACGGCAGGATCTCCGGGCCGAAGAAGCGGCGGGCCAGCCACAGGTCGCCCAGGCCGTCGCTGCCGTCGCGCCCGAGGTCGGCCTCCCGCACCTGCGAGAGCCGCTTCAGGAACGGCTCCAGGCGGTACAGGGCGTCGGCGAAGACGATGGTGTTGAAGCCTTCGGCGGCGAGGCTCTGGTGGGCGTGGACCCTGGCCTGGTGCTGGGTGCGGACGGTGTCCTCGGGCACGCGCCGGTTGTCCGGCCGCGGTTCCTGCCGCTCCAGGCAGACGTCCAGCGGTGTGGCGACGACGACCGCGACGGTCGGCATGCCGTGCCGCTTGGCGGCCATCACCAGCTCCACCCGCACGGACTGCTCGCAATTGGTCGCGTCGATCACCGTGTTGAGCTTCCGGGCCATCCGGCGCTCCAGGATCAGCGCGAGGACGTCGGCGGCATCAGCCGTGGCGTCCTGCCGACCGGGGTCATCACTGACCACGCCCCGCAGGCCATCGAGGGAGAGGACCTGGGAGGCCGGCCAGGTGCGGGCCAGGGTCGACTTGCCCGCGCCGGAGGCGCCGATCAGCACGATCAGCCCGTTCTCGGGCAGGTCCGGGTACAGCACCGAGGTCATTCGGGAGCTCCTTGCGGGTCGAGGGAGCGGGCAGCCCAGTTCAGGCGCTGCCCGGCGTTGTCGGTGAGCAGCGCGGCGGCCTCGTGCAGGGGGCAGGAGGCGTCACCGTCGCGGTCGGGCTCGATCTGCTCCGCCCGCCGCGCGGCGGCGCTGACCAGCTGCGCGAGCATCGGAATGAGGCCGCCGGGGACGTCGACGTCCTCCTGGAGCTCGCGCAGGATCGCGGCGAGCTCCTGGCCGTCGACGTCGTCGGCGCTCAGGTCGTCCTGAACCTGCTGGAGGGCGAGCTGGGCGATACCGACCGCAGCGCGGACACGTTCGAGGCGGGTCCGGGTCACCGGCGGGCGCCGGGGCGGGTGGTGAGCCAGGTGGTGACGGCGGCGGCCGCGATGCCGATGGAGCGGTGCAGGGCCGCGTCCAGCTCCATCCACGCGCTGCCCGGCCCGGTGAGCTCCGAGGTGGCCTTGCCGTCGTCGTCGACACGGGCGGCCTTGCAGTGCTCGATGTAGCCGGTCTTGCCGGTCTTGCCCGCCAGCCACAGCAGAACGGCTCCGCGGTCGATCGCGGCGTGCGTCCCGGCGTTGATGGCCGTGCCGGCGAGCAGCGCGGCCGGGGTGACGCGGTAGCCGAACGCGCGGGTGATCGCGACGGTCGCCCCGAGCTGCACGGCGGTGTACGAGGCGACGTGGCAGGCGACCGCGCGCCGCCCGAGGGCACTGGTGGTCATGGTCGGGCGGGTGGAGTCCGGGTCGGCGGGGGAGCCGTCGGCGTGGACCAGGTCCTCGCCGTACAGGCGCTTACGCGAAGCCGTCTTCGATCCCTGCACCCAGTGGTCACACAGCGGGTGCAGCTCGCCGAAGGTGGCGAGCAGGGTTCCGAAGAGAGCGAGACGCTCGATGGTGAGACGGGGCATGCTGGAGGTCTCCTGATCTCGAAGAGGGTGAGGGAGCGGGGTGGCCGGCCCTTTGCCGATGCGCGGCCACCCGGCGGTCCCGACCCCGGCCACATCGGCCGGGGTCGGGTCGTTCAGAACGGGGGTTCGTCCGGCCAGGGGTCCCGGACGGGCAGGAGCCGGATGCGCAGCTCGCGCCGGGTAGCCCAGCAGCCGCACGCCTCCATCTCCGGGTTCGCGCCGCCGGTCCACCAGCCGCCCGCACCCCGGCAGTCGGGGCAGGAGCGGCGGGGCTGGGGCGTCAGCTCGATGCGGTGCCGGTCGGCGTACAGCCGCCAGTGGCCGACCTTGAGGACTGCGGCGGCCATGACGGGCACGGCCACGGCGACGGCCAGGACGGCGGTTCGGGCGCGCACCGTCAGAGCCGGGCGAAGGGCTGGACGGTGAAGCGGACGCCCTCCCCGGAGTCGGCGGGGGTCTCGGTGAGGAAGCCGGGGTCGGCCTGCGCCATGTCGCTCAGCGCGGCCTTGATCCAGTCGGTGGGGCGCTGGAGGTCGACGCGCAGAGCGTTGAACTCCGACAGGCGCACCGGGTGCGGCTTGGTGCCGTAGCGGCGGGCCCACAGCCGGGTGCGGATCAGCTTGGCGGCCTCGGTGTCGTCGGGCCGGGCGGGCACCCCGCGCGGCACCGCCCGGCAGGCGGCGGCGTGCGCGTTGGCGTCGCCGGCGGCCTCCGCCTCCGTCATCACGTTGCCCGCGCTGTTGCGGTCCGCGCGGTGGGTGCAGCCCAGGCACGCGGTGGCGTAGCGCGGGGTGCCCCGGTCGGTGACGGCGGTGTAGACGAGGACGGTCGCGCCCTCCAGCGCCCGGTAGCGCTGGGAGACGACCGTGCCCTCCGGCGTCCAGGTCTCGGGAGCGGGCGCGGGGGCGGTGCGGGTGAACAGTGGCACGGTGACTCTCCTTGACGGGGTTCGTTGATCAGGCGGCCAGCTGGTGAACGGCCGGGGCCGGGAGGATCATGAGGCTGCTGGGGTCGACGGGGGTTCCGTCGAAGCACTCCAGGCAGCAGCCGAGTTTTTTCGAGAGGCAGATGTAGAACCGCCTCCGGCACTGGCCACAGGTCTGCCGAGCTGCCATCGCCTGATCGAGGGCCCACTCCTGAGCGAGCGTCGGCACGCGCTTGGGCACGGCCAGGTCGACGCGGAGCAGGTAGCCGCGGGTGGGGTGACGGCAGGACCACTGCGGGCGAGTCGCGCACAGCCGACAGCGCAGGATCGCGACCGGGCCCTCGTTGCCGCCGGGGCTCAGGCCCATCTCCCGTAACTGCCGCCTGGTCACGAGCCCTTCGGGCACCGTGCTGCGGTCGTACTCGGGCAGCGTCGCGTTCTCGCGCGGCACCCCGGGTCACCTCGCGGCGGCGGCGCTTCTTCCTCGGGCGTGGCATCACCTGTTCCAGGCGCCGGGCAGCCGGTCGGGGCGGTGCGGGTAGCGGGGGCCGGGG
>NZ_LIRL01000731.1 GCF_001419795.1 Streptomyces niveiscabiei | reverse complement strand
GTCTGAGGGGACTTCAGGGGCCTCGGCGGGGTCGTTTCCCGGAGCGGCAGGGGGTGTCCTGGCCGCCTGGACGGCCCGTTCTCCCCGATCGACCGGTTCCGTCGGCCGCCCCGGGGGTGTCGGGGCCGGCGTGCCGTCGGTCATCCGCGCGGAACCTTCAGCGCCGAGGCGAGGTGGAGGCGGGTGAAGGCCAGGGCCTCCGCCAGGTCGGCCTCGCGCTCGGCGGCGGACATCGCGCGGCGCGTGTTGACCTCGATGACGACGTGGCCGTCGAACCCCGTGAGGGCGAGGCGCTCCAGGAGTTCCGCGCAGGGCTGGGTGCCGCGGCCCGGGACGAGGTGCTCGTCCTTGTTGGAGCCGAGGCCGTCGGCGAGGTGGACGTGACCGAGGCGGTCGCCCATCCGGTCGACCATGTCCATCGCCTCGGTACGGGACGTCGCCGCGTGGCTGAGGTCGATCGTGAAGTGCCGGTAGTCGTCCTTGGTGACGTCCCAGTCGGGCGCGTACGCGAGCATCTCGCGGTCCCGGTAGCGCCAGGGGTACATGTTCTCGACGGCGAACCGGACGTCCGTCTCGTCGGCCATCCGCCAGATCCCCTGCACGAAGTCCCGCGCGTACTGGCGCTGCCAGCGGAACGGCGGGTGCACGACGACCGTGCTCGCCCCGAGCTTCTCGGCCGCCGCGCGTGCGCGCTGGAGCTTGGTCCAGGGGTCGGTCGACCAGACCCGCTGCGTGATCAGCAGACAGGGCGCGTGGACGGCGAGGATCGGCATCCGGTGGTAGTCACTGAGCCGCCTGAGCGCCTCGACGTCCTGGCTCACGGGGTCGTTCCACACCATCACCTCGACCCCGTCGTACCCGAGGCGCGCGGCGATCTCGAAGGCCGTCGCCGTCGACTCCGGATACACCGAGGCCGTGGACAGAGCGACCTTCGCATCCGGGATGCGCACCACTGGTTCTGCCACGAGGGACAGCGTACGGGGCCACACCGGGCCCCGAACCCGGGTCCCCGGGCTCCCTCCACGAGCCCCTGCCCGGCCACACGCACACCCGCGAATACCGACCCCACCCCCCGGACACCCTCCGAACAGGGACAGAGACCCCCGCCGCACGAACCCGCGCCCGCACGGGACGGCCCCTCCACCCGGGGACGCCGACCGAAGCAAGGGTGGCGCACTTCACGCACCGCACGCACTGCGCACACCCTCGCGCTACGACCCCGCGCCTCGCACCACCTTCACGCGCTCCGCACCAGGGTTCCCGCACAGGCGCGCGCCGGGGGTCGACGGCGTCGTGGAGCGGGCGGTCCGCCAGCCGCATTCCCGCGCACGCGCGCGCCGGGGCCATGGAGCGGCCTCGGCACACGCGGGCGTGGGCAGCCCGACGGGTACGACGGGTCCATCGCGTCGCGGCCCACCAGCTCTCGGCGCGCGTGCGCGCGGACAGCCCTCCCGAAGGCGATGAGGCGGACGGCGATCAACGCACCCCCGTGCGGGCAGCTCCGAGGAGATGTCCCGTACGGCGGCGCTGGGCACCCTCGCGCGGGCGGCCCCAACGCGGCCCGTTCGTCGGGGACCACCCCGCGCGCACGCGCTGGCAAGCCCCGAGACACCGCTCAGCCACAGCGCGCCCGTCCGCCCCCGCGCGCACGCACGCCGGGCACGACAGACCTTTGTACCGGGGTGGGCCTTCTCGAACTGCCCGCGTCCGCGCACTCCGGGTGTGACAACCATCCCGCGCGCGCACCCCGCAGCACGCCCCCCGCGCGCTCACACCGCCGGCATATGGTCCAGCCGCCGCAGGATGACCCCTTCGCGCAGGGCCCAGGGGCAGATCTCCAGGGTCTCGACGCCGAAGAGGTCCATGACGCCCTCGGCGACGAGCGCGCCCGCGAGGAGCTGGCCGGCACGGCCCTCGGAGACGCCGGGGAGTTCGGCGCGCTGGGCGACGGTCATGCCGGCGAGCCGGGGCACCCACGCTTCGAGGGACTCGCGCTTGAGCTCGCGCTGGACGTACAGGCCGTCGGTGGAGCGGGCGGCGCCGGCGATACGGGCGAGCTGCTTGAACGTCTTGGACGTCGCGACGACGTGGTCGGGAGCGCCGAAGCGGCTGAACTCACCGACCGTACGGGCGATCTGCGCGCGCGCATGGCGCCGTAGGGCCCTTATGTGCTCCGCTCCCGGCGGATCGCCCGGCAGCCAGCCGGCGGTGAGGCGGCCCGCGCCGAGCGGCAGGGAGACGGCCGCGTCGGGCTCCTCGTCGATGCCGTAGGCGATCTCCAGGGAGCCGCCGCCGATGTCGAGGACGAGGAGCTTGCCGGCGGACCAGCCGAACCAGCGGCGGGCCGCGAGGAAGGTCAGCCGGGCCTCCTCCGCGCCGCTCAGGACCTGGAGTTCGACGCCGGTCTCGTCGTGCACGCGCGCGAGGACGTCGTCCGCGTTGCTGGCCTCGCGCACGGCGGACGTGGCGAACGGCAGGAGGTCCTCGACGCCCTTGTCCTCGGCGGCCTGGAGCGCGTCCTGGACGACGCCGACGAGCCTGTCGACGCCTTCGGGGCCGATCGCCCCGTCCGCGTCGAGGAGTTGGGCGAGGCGCAGCTCCGCCTTGTGCGAGTGCGCGGGCAGCGGGCGCGCGCCCGGGTGTGC
>NZ_LIRL01000730.1:14360-14763 GCF_001419795.1 Streptomyces niveiscabiei | reverse complement strand
GACGGGGGCCGGTCGGGGCGGCTGGTCGGGGTGGTGGTCAGACATCCCTGGCTGGCTGGACGCTCCCAGGCCGGTCGGACGCTCTCCGCGGGGCCGGCCAGCCGGGGAGCGTCCGGTCGGCCCCGGGGCAGGTCGGTCAGGTGGTCGCGGAGGTCTGTGCCGGGGCACCCGCCGCTGAGCCTGCCCCGGCCCTCGTTCCCGAGTTTGCCTCTGAGCCCGCCCCGGCTTCCGGCTCCGAGCCCGCGATCCTCGTAGACCCCGGCGCCCCCTGCGGCCTGCGCAGCAGTACCGCTGCCACCAGGGCCGCGAGTGCTGCCAGGGCCGCTGCGATGATCAGGCACAGGTGCAGGCCGTCCAGGAAGGCTTGCGACATTGCGGTCAGGGCGCGGCCCTGTTCTGGGCC
>NZ_LIRL01000730.1:0-14352 GCF_001419795.1 Streptomyces niveiscabiei | reverse complement strand
CGCCGCCGACCTGGCGGAACGCGTTGTTGCCGGCCGCTGCCATCCCGGCGAGCTGGTGGGGGACCGAGGCGACCGCCGTGGCCGTCATCGGCGTGATGACGAAGCCGAGGCCGAGGCCCAGCAGGATGAGCCGCCAGGACAGGGAGGCGTAGGACGTGTCGATGCCGATGGATGTCAGGGACAGCAGCGCGGCCGACGTCATCAGCAGGCCGCCCGTGATCAGGACGCGCGGGGACCAGCGGTGCATCAGGCGGGACGCCGGTTGCGAGACGACGATCGCCGCGAGCGTGACCAGGATCATCCGGCCCGCCGACTCCAGCGTCGTCAACTGCTGGACCATCCCGAAGTACAGGCTCAGCGCGAAGAAGAAGCCGATGAGACCGAGGAAGCTGATCATCGCGACCAGCGTCGTCGCCGTGAACGCGGGGGAGCGGAACAGCTTCAGGTCCAGCATCGGGCTCTCGCTGCGGCGCTCGGCGACGACGAAGACGACGGCGCCGACGGCCGCCAGCACCAGCGCTACGACGACTCTCGCCTCCGTGAACGAGCCCGCGCCGCCCTCGATGACGCCGTACACCAGCGCCGTGATCGTCACCGCCGCGCTGATCTGGCCAGGCCAGTCCAGACGCCGGGTGCCGGGCGCGCGGGAGTCCGGGACCAGGCGGGCCACCAGCAGCAGGGCCAGCAGCGACGCCGGGACCGGCAGCAGGTAGATCCACCGCCACGCGAAGTGCTCCAGGATCAGCCCCGCGATCACCGGGCCGAGCGCGAGCGCGCCCATCAGGGACGTCGCCCACAGCCCGACGAACCTGCCGCGCTCCCGGGGGTCCGGCACGGCGTGGCTGATCAGCGCGAGCGTCGTCGGCAGCAGGGCCGCCGCGCCGAGCCCGGACACCGCCTGCCCCGCCCACAGCACCTCGATCGACCCCGCCGACAGGGCGATGGCCGCGCCGATCGCGCTGAAGAGGAGACCGGCGAGGAACACCTTCTTACGGCCGTGTACGTCGCCGAACACACCGGCCGTCAGGATCAGCGCCGCCATCGGCAGCACGAACGCGTCGCTCACCCACGACAGTTCGGCCGTCGACGCGTGCAGCGCCCGCTGGATCGCCGGGAGGCTCACCGACACGGTGGTCACCGGCAGGTAGGCGACGAACACCCCCGCACAAGCCATCACGAGCGTCGCCGCCCGCCGCTCGCGCGGGGTGTCCGTCGTGGTCGAGACGTTCACGGGTTCTCCCTTGCCCTGTTGCAGCTGGGGGCAACTTTCCGCCACGGGGGCGGGAGAGACCGAGCCACACCAGGGGTGATGCCGGAAATCCGACATCCGAAGGGGGTTCCGCGAGGATCTACGACACTCAGTACCCGACCCGGAACGTCGCGTCCTGCCGCTCCGTCGCCGTCGAGACCGGGTCGACGCGCAGCGCGTAGCTGTAGTGCCGGATGTACCGCGTCGGGTCGCTGTACGACCGGAACGACGCCCAGCTCGCGTCCGCGAGGCCCGCCGTACGGTAGAACGTCGCGTCCCCGGCGAACGCCGACGTCCCGTCGTTCACGTCCAGTTGCAGCACGTAGTTCGACTGGCGCAGATACCGGTCCGGGAAGTTGACGGAGCGGAACGAGACGCCCGCGCCGTCCGCGAGGCCCGGGACCAGCGTCCACAGCGAGTCCTTGTACGGCTCGATCGGGTACTCGTCGATCCGGGCCGCGTAATTGGCGTGGCGGACGTAACGCGCCGGGAAGTTGTACGACTTGAGCCGGTTCCAGGCCGGCGCGCCCCACCTCGTGAGGAGGTTGTCGTACTCGGCTGTCGTGATCGGGACGATGCCGCAGTGCTTGGAGTTGACCGGCTGCGTGTACGTCTTCTGGTCCAGGGCGGTCCAGGTGCCGGTGGCGGGGCTGGTCGACTGCCAGGCGTAGAAGACGCCGTTGGGGGTGTACGTGTCTCCCCACAGCCACCAAAGATTGCTGTTCGTCAGGGACTTGACGATCGTCGGGGCCTCCGTGCCGCCGTGTGCCACCCCCGCGCTGTACTCCGTGAAGCTGCCCGGGTTCAGGGTCGTCGAGCGGGCACTCACCAGGGTCTGGTTCTTCTTGAAGTACAGGTAGTTGTAGCCGTTCACCCCTACGGCCATGTCACCGTCGATCACGTCGTAGCCGGGGTCGAAGAACACCTGCGGCGCCGACGCCGTCACGAAGTCCGTCGTGTAGTTGACCATGATGACGTTGTGGCCGCTGGAGTTGACGGCCGAGTAGATCACCGCGTACTGCTGCCGCCCCGCGTCCCAGAACGCCTCCGGGGCCCAGCTGTGCGTGGTCATGTCGTGCAGCTTCAGCCGCCGGTACCCCGTGAAGCTCCGCAGATCCGCCGAGTCCCACACGTGGATGTACTGGCTGTTGTAACTCCAGTCCGTCCCCTTGAGATCCGTCGCCAGCACGACGAACGCGCCGTTCTGCTTGCGCATGATGAAGGGGTCCCGCAGCCCGAGCGCCCCGGCAGTGGGGGTGACCAGGGGGTTGTTCTGGTTGAGCGGCGTCCAGTTCAGCCCGTCCGGGCTGACGGCGAGATGCAGCCCGTAATCGGTGCCGTCCCCCAGATTGGTCGACTCGGTGAAGTAGCACATCGCGTACGCCGAATCGGCGGCGTGCGCCGTACCGCCTCCCAGCACCAACGCGGCAGGCACAGCGGCACCCATGGCAAGAAGCCCACGGCGCGAAAGGTGGGGCAGTTCGCTCATCTCGATCTCCGTGCGGGGGGAGTTGGATGTCCGAAATATCGGACATGGTTCGGGAAATCGATCAGAAAGTAGGGGGTACGGGAACGCAGGTCAATGCTTCTGACAGGAACAGGGGTGAGCTGTGGGGGAGTTGTGAGGCGCCCGGACGGGCGCCTCAGGGGCGGTCAGGCCGTCAGTTCCTTGAGGATGCGGTCCAGCATGAACGCCGAGGACTCGTGCGCCCGTTCCTCCCACGCGAACACGCACGCCGTGGCCACGCCGTCGAAGTTCAGGGCACGGAGGGTGCCGAAGAAGGTGCCCCAGTCGACCTCGCCCTGGTCGATGTCCAGGTGCTGGTGGATGCGGGCCGGGGTGCCGGGTGGGTTCATGATGTAGCGGAGGCCCGAGGAGCCCTTGTGGTTGAACGAGTCGGCTATGTGGACGTGTTGGAGCTTGTCTCCGGCGTAACGGAGCATCTGCGCGATGTCGGCGCCGGTTTCGGAAGGGCCCGACAAGTGGAACGTGTGCGGCGCGCAGTACAGGTAGTTCACCCACGGTTTGTTGATCGCGCGGACCAAGTCGACTGCGGGCGTGTTCTCTTCGCAGAAGTCGTCCGGATGGGCCTCCAGGTTCAGAGCGATGCCTTCGCGCTCGAACAGGGGGAGCAGCTCCTCCAGCGAGCGCCAGAATGCCGCCTCGCTCTCGGCGGCCCGCTCGGGGCGGCCGTTGAACTCGCTGTTCATCAACGGGCATTCGAGCTCGGCGGTGATCTCGATCATCCGTTTCCAGTACCGGACGGCGGCCTGCCGCTCGGACTCGTCCGGCGACGACCACTTGTAGAGCGGGAGGACCGAGGACAGCTGAACACCGTGCGTGCGAAGGGAGTTCTTCAGTTCCGCGATCCGCTCGTCATCCGCGCGCGGGTGCAGGAAGAACGGCATGAAGTCATCGCGCGGCGACAACTCGATGTACTTGTACCCGAGTTCGGCCACCGTGCGGACCATCGCGTCGATCGGCAGCGCACGGAACATATAGGGGTCGAGGGCGATCTTCACGCGGCACCTCCGTAGAAGGCGGGACGGGGCTTCAGGTCGGTCGTGACGACGAGGCCGGACTCCAGGGCCTGGACGGTCGCCGAGGTGATGACGGTCGCGGCGTACCCGTCCCACGCGGAGGGCCCCGTGGGGGCGGAACCGGCGCCGACCCCGGCGATCCACTCCCGGAACTCCGTGTCGAAGGCGTCGCGGAACCGGTCGACCCAGTCGGTGAGGACGGCGGACGTACGCTGACCGGCGCCGCGCAGCGCCACGGCCGCCGGATCCGGCAGCCGCGCGAGCCCTTCCTCGCCGACCGCCTCGCACTGGATGTCGTACCCGTACTGGCAGTTGACGAAGACCTCCAGGTCGATCCGCACCCCCTTGGCGGTCTCGAACAGCATGATCTGCGGGTCCTTGAGGTGTGGAGCCCGATGCCGGGTGGCGCGGGGGGTGACGACCTGCGTGGAGACGATCTCGTCGTCCAACAGCCAGCGCAGGACGTCGACTTCGTGGACGGCCGTGTCGAGCGCGGCCATGTCGGAGGTGTACGAGTCGGGCACGCCGGGGTTGCGGTGCGCGCAGTGCACGATGAGCGGCGTACCGATCCGCCCGGCGTCGATGACCTCCTTCAGCTGCCGGTACCCGGCGTCGTAGCGCCGCATGAACCCGACCTGCACGAGCCGCCGCCCGTAAGCCTGTTCGGCCTCGACGATGCGGAGACAGTCCTCGGCGGTGGTGGCGAGCGGCTTCTCGCAGAACACGGGCTTCCCGGCGGCGACCGCGTTCAGGACGTGCTCGGCGTGGGTGGGCCCCCAGGACGTGACGAGGACGGCGTCGACGTCGTCCGAGGCGATCACAGCGGCGCCGTCCGGCAGGACCCGCGCCCCCACCGGCCCCGCCGCCTCGGCCGCACGCCCCGGATCGAGGTCGGTGACGGCGGTGACCCGCGCCCCGGTCACCGTGTGCGTGAGCCGCCGTATGTGTTCCGTGCCGATCCACCCGGCGCCGACGACACCGATGCGTACAGTCATGGCAATAGCTCCGATCAGGGTCGGGAGTAGCGGGCGCGAAGCTCCGCCTCCAGCGTTTCGAGCGTGCGCCCCTTGGTCTCGGGGACGTACCGCTTCACGAACGCGAGCGAGAAGAAGCCCGCGACGACGAACAGGAAGAAGGTGGCCGAGACGCCGATCCCGTCGACGAGGGACGGGAAGACCAGCCCGATCACGAAGTTCGTGAGCCACAGCACGACGGCCGCGACCCCCATCCCGAACCCGCGCATCCGCATGGGGAAGATCTCGGACAGCATCAGCCAGGTGACCGGCGAGATCGCGCCCTGCTGGAAGGCGAGGAAGGTGACGGTCATGGCGAGGACGGCGTACGCGCGCCCGTCCCCGGCGGGCAGCGTCAGCGAGAACACCCCGATGAGGAACAGCGCGGCGATCGTGCCGGCCTGCCCGGTCATCAGCATCGGTCGGCGCGGCACCCGCCCCAGCAGCCAGATCCCGACGAACGTCGCCAGCACGGAGATCACCCCGTTGGCGATATTCGCGGTGAGCGCGGAGTCGGAGGCGAACCCGGCGTCGGTGAGGATCTGCGTCCCGTAGTACATGATCGTGTTGACGCCGGTGATCTGCTGCACGATCGCGATCCCGAACCCCACGAACATCAACTTCCGCAGCCAGGGCGTGGACTTGACGTCCCGCCATCCGCCGAGCCGCTGCTCGGCGTCCTTGACGGCGAGCGCCGACACCTCGGCGAGTTCGCTCTCGGCCCGTTCCCGGGACCGCACTTGGCGCAGCACGTCCAGCGCCTCCGCGAACCTGGTCCGCGAGGCGAGCCACCGGGGGCTCTCCGGCATGACGAGCATCCCGAACCACAGCACGACCGCCGGCAGCGTCGCGACGACCAGCATCCACCGCCACACGCCGCCCGACTCGTCCCCGACGTCCGCGATCACCGCGTTGGACGCGAACGCCAGCAACTGCCCGCTGACGATCATCAGTTCGTTCCGGGTGACCAGCGCCCCGCGCCGCTCGGCGGGCGAGATCTCCGCGAGGTACACCGGCACGGTCACCGACGCCCCGCCGACCGCGAGCCCCAGCACGAACCGGGCCACCACCATCGACGCCGTGTTCGGCGCGAGCGTCGCCCCGAGCGCGCCGACGAAGAACAGCACCGCGAGCCCCAGGATCGTCCGGCGCCTGCCGCGCGCGTCGGACAGCCGCCCGCCCACGACCGCGCCCAGCGCCGCGCCGAGCAGCAGTGAACTGGTCACCATGCCCTCGGTGAACGGCGTCAGCCCGAGGTCGTCCTTCATGTACGGCAGGGCGCCGTTGATCACGCCCGTGTCGTAGCCGAAGAGCAGCCCGCCGAACGTGGCGACGACGGTGACGACCCGCAGCCGCCGCGCGACCCCGGGGGAAGCCTCAACCGCCTTGGTCTCAACGGTCATTGCCTGGCCTCCGCGTCCCCGTGAGCCCGCAGCCGGCGAGGTGCTCGCGCGTCCCGACCGCGATCGGCAACGGCACCTCCGGCGCGCAGGGATACAGATCCTGCTCGACGATCACGAACAACTCGGCGTCCAGACCGGCCAGTTCGGCGACGACCTCGGCGGGGCTCGGCACCCCGGCGGGCGGCGACACGCACACGCCCCGCTGGACGGCCTCCCCGAACGACAGCCCCTCGGCGGCGACTTGGGCGAGCACCTCGGGGTCCATCTGCTTGATGTGGACGTACCCGACGCGTTCCCCGAACCGCCGGATCAGGTCGACGCTGTCGCCGCCGCCGTACGCGACGTGCCCGGTGTCCAGGCAGAGGTTCGTGTACCGGGCGTCGGACTCGTTCAGGAGCCGCTCGATCTCCGGCTGGGTCTGGAGATGGCTGTCGGCGTGCGGGTGGATCACGAGGCGGACGCCGTACTCGTCGAGGAGGAGTTTCCCGAGGCGGTCGGCGGACCTGCCGAAGCCCGCCCACTGTTCGGCGGTCAGCTCGGGGGACTCCGTGAACGCGCCGGTCTTCTCGTCCCGGTACATCGGGGGGATGAGGACGAGGTGGTGCGCGCCCGCGGCCTGCGTCAGCGCGGCGACCTGGCGGACGTGCGCGAGCGTCTCGTCCCAGGCCTCCGGCCGGTGCAGCGCGCCGAACGCCGTACCGCCGGAGACCTGGAGGCCGCGGGACTCCAACTCCGCCTTCAACTTCTGCGGATCGGTGGGGAGATAGCCGTACGGGCCGAGTTCGAGCCACTGGTAGCCCGCCTCGGCCAGCTCGTCGAGGAAGCGGGGGTACGGCACCTGGTGCTGGTCCTCGGGGAACCAGACGCCCCACGAGTCGGGGGCCGAGCCCAGGCAGAGATTGCCCGCGGTAGCGCGGAGGGAGGCCGGCGCCTTTGCCATGACGTGTCCTTCCGATGGCCTGTAGCGCTCTACTAGAGCGCTCTACGTGAGTACGATCGGGCCTGTGCAAATGTCATGTCAATAGGTCGTTACGAGGAGATGTCTGGGAGTGCCGCGCCCCACGTACAGTGGGCCGCGAAGGGTGGTGGACGTGACGGTGGGAAAGCGGCCGACGATGGAGGACGTCGCCGAGCGCGCGGGGGTCTCCCGGGCACTCGTGTCGATCGTCTTCCGCAATCAGCCCGGCGCCAGCCAGGAGACCCGCGAACGGGTCCTGCGCGTCGCCGGGGAGATCGGATACCGGCTCGACAACGCCGCGCGCCTGCTCGCCCGCGGACGCAGCCGCACCATCGGCGTCCTCATCGCCGCCCACCAGCCCTTCCACGCCGACCTCATCGAGGGCATCTACCCCGAGGCCGAGCGGCTCGGGTACGACGTCCTGCTCTCCGCCACCGCGCGCGGACGCGGCGAGGACAAGGCCGTCGAGGCGCTCCTCGCGCACCGCTGCGAGGCCGTCATCCTGTTCGGCTCCGACGCCGAGCCCGCCGACCTCGACGCGCTCGGCCGCCGCACCGTCGCCGTCTCCGTCGGGCGGCGCGTCCCCCACGCCCGCGTCGACAGCGTCCACACCGCCGAGGGCAAGGGGGTCCGGCTCGCCATGGACCACCTCGTCGAACTCGGGCACCGCGACATCGTCCACATCGACGGCGGGAAGGGACCCGGCTCGGCGGAACGCCGGCGCGCCTACCGGGCCGCCATGCGCCGGCACTCCCTCCAGCCGCAGGCCCGCATCATCCCCGGCGACCACACGGAGCGGTCCGGCATCGAGACGGGGCGGCTGCTGCTCGCCGAACGCGACGAGGGGCGTCCGCTTCCCACGGCCGTCCTCGCGGGGAACGACCGGTGCGCGATGGGGCTGATGATGACCCTCGCGCGGGGCGGGCTGGACATTCCGCGCGACGTCTCGATCGTCGGGTACGACGACAGCCACCTCTCCCACCTGATGCCGCTCGGGCTGACGACGGTCCGTCAAGATGCGCTGCTGCTCGCGGAGTACGCGGTGCGGTTCGCGGTGGAGCGGCTGGAGGACGAGGAACGGGAGCCTCGGGAGGCGGTGGTGGACCCGAAGCTGGTGGTGCGGGGGACGACGGGGAAGCCGCGGGGGTGAGGGCGGTCGCGTCAACTCACCGGCGCGCACGCGGAGTTCGGCTGATTTCCCGCTCACCGCGTCCCCTTCTGCGCGAACTCCGCCACCGCGTCCACGTTCTCCTTCGTCACGAACGCCGGGCCCGTCAGGACCGGTGCCGTGCCGCCGCCGCTGACGTTGCCGTTGGTCCGGTAGAGCCACAGCGCGTCGACCGCCAAGTACCCCTGGAGATACGGCTGTTGGTCCACCGCGAACTCCACACTGCCCGCCTTGACCGCCGCGACCAGCTCCTTGTTCAGATCGAACGTCGCGACCTTCGCCCTGCTGCCCGCGTCCTTCACGGACTGGACGGCGGTGAGCGCGAACGGCGCGCCGAGGGTGACGACCTGGTCGATCGACGGGTCCTGGCGGAGTTTCGCGGTGATCGTCGCCTTCACGGACGGCATGTCCGTACCGGTGACGTAGATCTTCTCCGTCTTCCCGGAGAACCCCTTCTCCAGGCCGGCGCATCTGGACTCCAGCGCGACCTGTCCCTGTGACTGCACGACGCACAGCGCGCGTTTCGCGCCGAGCCCGTCGAGCCGCTTCCCGAACGCCTGCCCCGCGATCGTCTCGTCCTGCCCGAAGTACTCCAGCATGCCGAGGCTCTGCCACGCGTCCAGCCCGGAGTTGAACCCGACGACCGGTATCCCGGCCGCCGTCGCCTTCGCGACCACCGCCTTCATCGCGTCCGGCTTCGCGGCGGTCAGCGCGATGCCGTCCACCTTCTGGTCGATCGCGTTCTGCACGAGGTTCGCCTGATTCCCGGCGGCCGGGTCACTGGCGTACACGAGGTCGACGTTGTCCTTCTCGGCGGCGGCCGAGGCGCCCTTGCGGATGAGGTCCCAGAACGTGTCCCCGGGGTCCGCGTGGGTGATGAGGGCGACCTTCATCCGGGGAGTGCCCGCCTTCCCGGCCGGGGCGCCGGACCCGGCGGCGTCCTCGGCCTTCTTCCCGCCGGCCCCGCTGGAGCATCCGGCGACGAGCAGTCCCGTGACGAGGAGCGCGGCGATACGGGGGTGAACAGCCATGTCCTGCACCTCACTGTGCGGATGTGGAGCGCGTCAGTGGAGCGCTCTAGTGCCGGAAACTATGGGGTTGGCCGAAAGGGATGTCAACAGATCGGAGCGAGCGCCCCGCACCCCCCTGTGCAACGCACCCGCACACCTGTTCCCCGGGGGTGACGCGCCCCCGACCCCCGTACGCGACCCCGCCACCCGGGCGATCCTGGCCGGGACCGGCACACAACACCCGCACCGGCAAGGGGACTTCAGTGACCGACGACCTCCTCACCCGCAAGATCGCCCGAGGCTTCGACCAGCTCGACGCCGACGGCGACGGACGCCTCACCGAACACGACCACGTCCTCATGGGCCGGCGCTCCGCCCGGGCCCTCGGACACGAGGAGGGCTCCGCCGCCGAGGACTCGGTCGTCGACGCGTACGTCGGGATCTGGCGCGACCTGCACCAGCCGTTCGCGGGCGGCGCCGACGCCATCGAGCGGGACGACTTCATCGCCTCGACCCGCAGCCTCGCCGACGACCCGGAAGCCGCGTCCGCCACCCTCGGCCGCCTCGCCGAAGCCTTCCTCGCCATCGCCGACACCGACGGCAACGGCGTGATCGACTCCGACGAGTTCTACGCCTTCCAGGCCGGCCACTTCCCCACCCTCGACCGCGCCACGGCCGACAACGCCTTCGCCCACCTGGACCGGGACTCCAACGGCACCCTGTCCCGCGAGGAGTTCACCTCGGCGGTCCTGGAGTACTGGACGAGCCGCGACCCCGAGGCCCCGGGCAACTGGTGGACGGGAGTGCACCCGCTGGACGCGTAGCGGGAGGGCGGTGACGGCTCCGGTGATCCGCGTCGGCGCGTGATGTGGATCACCGGCCCGCCCGCCGCCTGGGGGGAATGCGGGCGCGGTCACGCTGTTGAACCGCATGCGACGTCAGGCCACCACCGCCCACCGCAGGACACCCCATGAACACGCGCACCTCAACCCCCGCCACCGGCACCCGCCGCGCGAGCGTCGTCGTCATCGGCGGCGGACAGTCCGGACTCTCCGCCGGCCACCACCTCAAGCGCCGCGGCTTCACCAGCGCCCTCACCGACCCCGGCGGCGAACGCACCTTCGTGGTCCTGGACGCCGAACCCGCCCCCGGCGGAGCCTGGCGCCACCGCTGGGAGTCCCTGCGGATGAACACCGTCAACGGCATCTTCGACCTCCCCGACTTCCCGCAGCCGCCGGTCGACCCCGAGGAGCCGAGCCGTACGGCGATCCCCCGCTACTTCGCCGGGTTCGAGGAGGCGATGGCGCTGCCGGTCCTGCGGCCGGTGACCGTCACCGCCGTACGCCCCCTGGACGACCTGCCCGACGGCGAGCTGGCCGTCGAGTCCAGCGCCGGGACCTGGACCACCCGTGCCGTCATCAACGCCACCGGCACCTGGACCAACCCCGTCCTGCCGCACTACCCCGGCCAGGAGACCTTCACCGGCGTCCAGCTCCACACCCGTGACTACGTCTCCGCCGAGCGGTTCGCCGGACAGCGCGTCGCCGTCGTCGGCGGCGGCATCTCCGCGCTCCAGCAGCTGGAGGAGATCTCGCGGGTGGCCACGACGCTCTGGTACACGCGCCGCGAACCCTTCTTCCGGGACGGCGGGTTCGACCCCGAGGTCGAGGGCCGCGAGATCATCTCCAAGGTCGCCGCCGATGTCGAGGCGGGCCGCCCGACCGGCAGCGTCGTCTCCTACACCGGCCTCGCCTGGACCCCGTACGCGCTGGCGGCCAAGGCGCGCGGGGCGCTGGAGCGCCGGCCCATGTTCACCGCCGTCGAACCGCACGGCGTCCGCGAGGCCGACGGCTCCTTCACCACCGTCGACACGATCCTGTGGGCCACCGGCTTCAAGGCCGCCCTCGCCCACCTGGACCCCCTGCGCCTGCGCAACGCGTCCGGCGGCATCACCATGCTCGGCACCCAGCCCGCCCGCGAACCCCGCGTGCACCTGGTCGGGTTCGGGCCCTCCCAGTCCACGGTCGGCTCCAACCGCGCCGGACGGCAGGCGGTCACGGCCCTGCTGCGGCAGTGGAGGACCGCCCCGCAGGAAGCGGCGGTCCCCTCCTGAGGCTCCCTTCCTGAGATTCCCCGGACAGCCGGTTCAGCCGTCCGCCGCAGGCCGGTCCGCCGAGGCCGCTTCCCGCTCCTGCGCCCCGAGCAGTGCGGCGAGCAGGCCCGGGAAGCGCCCGTCGGCGTCGTCGGCGCGCAGGGAGTTGAACTTGGTCGTCCCCACGTAGTACTGCCGGATGACCCCGGCCTCCCGCAGCACGTTGAAGTGATGGGTGCGCGTGGACAGCGACACCGGCGTCACGACCGCCCCGCAGCTCAGGTCCTCGGCGGACCGGGCCAGCTGGGAGACGATGGCGCGCCGCACCGGATCGGCGAGGGCCTCAAGGAACTGCTGGAGCGGGACGTCCGCGAGGTCGGGATGGTCGATGGTGCGGGCCACGGGGACTCCAGCGGGGCGGGAAACGGTGCGATCAGGTCATCGTACGGAGGATTCGCCCGCCGCGTTGTAGCGCACCAGATACGCGGCGAACCTCTCCAGATCCTCCGCCGCCCACCCGGCGAGCCGCTCCCGGAACGCCGCGCGCCGGCTCTCGGTGACCTGCGCGAGGATCAGCCGCCCGGCGTCCGTCAGGTACAGCCCCTGCACCCGCAGGTCCGCCGGGTCGGGCCGCCGCTCGATCAGCCCGGCCCCCTCCAGCGCCGTCACCTGCCGGCTGATCGTCGACTTGTCGAGCCCGTGGTGCGCGGCGAGATCGGTCGCCCGCGCGCCCTCGGCCTCCTCCAGGTGCCCCAGCAGCGTGTACGACACGAGCGTCAGCTCGGGATGCAGCCGCCCGGCGCTCGCCCTGGCCCGCCGGGCGAACGCGGTCATCTCCCGCTGGATGGTCTCCACGGCCTCGGAATCCACACCGGACCTCCCTCCGCGCCTCTGGTTGCAGAGTACAACCGGATACGCCCCGTGGCCCCACCGGACCCGTGGGGTAGGGTGACGCCGGTCGCGACAGCCGCGACCACCGGGAGACGAGGAGGTGGGACCCATCACCGCTGTGTCAGCACGGGTGCTCCCCCTCCGTATCGGCGCGGACCGCCGGCCGTAGGGACCGTACGAGCGCCCTTCGCCACCCCGAAAGTGCTCGAACCTCCATGAACCCCCTGCTCTCCACCCGCCCCGCCGTCATCGCCGCCCTGCGCGCGGCAGGCTGCGTCTTCGCCGAGGACGAGGCGGACCTGATCCTCTCCGCGGCCCGTACGGAAGCCGAACTCACCGCCCTGGTGGCCCGCCGGGCGGCCGGTGAACCCCTCGAAGTGGTCGTCGGCTGGGCCGGGTTCGCCGGTCTGCGGATAGCCGTCGCCCCCGGCGTCTTCGTCCCCCGCCGCCGCACCGAGTACCTGGTCGACCGCGCCCTCGCCGCCGCCCCGCACGCGACGGTCGTCGTCGACCTGTGCTGCGGCTCCGGCGCGGTCGGCGCCGCCCTCGCCGCGTCCCTGGCCCCGCCGGAACTGCACGCCGCCGACGTGGACCCCGCCGCCGTGGCCTGCGCCCGCACCAACCTCGCCCCGTACGGCGGCCACGTCCACGAGGGCGACCTGTACGCCGCCCTCCCGGCCACCCTGCGCGGACGCGTCGACATCCTCGCCGCGAACGTCCCCTACGTCCCCACCGGCGAGGTCCCCCTCCTGCCCGCCGAGGCCCGCGACCACGAACCCCTCGTCGCCCTCGACGGCGGCAGCGACGGCCTCGACGTCCTGCGCAGGGTCGCCGCCGAGGCCGCCCACTGGCTCGCCCCGGGCGGCTGCCTCCTCGTGGAGACGAGCGAACACCAGGCGCGGCGGGCCCTGGACGCCTTCGAGGCGGGCGGCCTCACCCCGCGCCTGGAGTACGACGACGACCTGTACGCCCACGTCGTCCTCGGCATCCGGGGGCCGGGCCGGAAGGCCTGACGGCACGGGGCTCGGCGCCTGACGCTTCCGGCGCCCCTGCTTTCGGCGCCCGCCGTTTCCGGTGCCCGGCACCGAGCCCCCCGCGCGTCGTCCCCCGTTCCCCAACTCGCCGCCGTACATGGGCTGTACACGCCCCGCACCACCCGACAGACTGTTCCGCCGATCCCCTCCCTACCGAGGAGTAGGCACCCATGCCTCTGCGCCCCACCCGTCGGCTCCGTGCTGCCCTGGTGACGCTCGCCACCGCCGCGGCCGTCGCGTTCTCGGCCGCGCCGCCCGCGTCCGCCGCCGACACCTGGACCGAGGTCGGCTCCGACCGCGCGAATCCGCTGACCGAGAGCCAGGGGCTCACGTCCGTGGAGGTGCCGGCGAACAGCCCGAACCGGTACACCGGCATCGGGACGATCCCCGTCGGCGTCAGCGTCCGGGGCTGGAACCACGTCGGGGACCCGGACGCCGCGTCCGACGGGACGTACATCGAGCCCTACCAGCAGGACGTGGGCACCTCGAAGATGTTCCGCGTCCAGTCCCCGAACGGCACCTGGTCCGAGTACGTGCACGCGCTCGGCTCCGGCGAGGCCCTCAACAACTCGTGGGTCGCGATCTCCCCGGACGGACAGTGGATGCTCGCGGGGGAGTGGGGCACGATGACCCGCTTCCTCGTCTTCCCGACCCCCGGCGTCAACCCGGCCACCTCGCCGGGCGGCAACCTCCCCTGGGTCACGACGGTCACCCTCGACCGCCCCGTCCGGGACGTCCAGGGCTGCGACTTCTCCGGCCCCACGACCCTCCTGTGCTCCTCGGACGACCCGGCCGGCACGCTCTTCGGCATGACGAAGCCGCTCCTCCAGGTCGACCTCGCGGCGCGGCCGAACGGCACCTCCAACGTCTCCGGCCACGTCACCGCCCTGCGCCAGCTCCCCCTGCGCAGCGGCTGCACCGGCAGCTTCGAGACGGAGGGCATCGACTACGACCGCCGCAGCGGCGTCCTGCGGGTGATCGTGATCTCGCCGG
>NZ_LIRL01000073.1 GCF_001419795.1 Streptomyces niveiscabiei | reverse complement strand
GTCCGCCCCGTCCGAGTCCGCCCCGCCCGGGACCACCGCCGTCGGCGACGTCATCGCCAGCGCCCCCGCGCCCGGCGCGCCGAACGGCCTGCTCGCCAAGGTCACGAAGGTGATCGGCGAGACGGCGAAGGGCACGGAGGTCGAGACCGAACCGGCCCAGCTGAACGCCCTGCTGGCCGACGAGACCGCGAAGGGCAGCGTGCCCGTCGCCCCGTCCGCGTTCCAGATCGACAAGCTGCTCCCGGACGTCGGCATCTCCTGGTCGAAGACCAAGGACGTGCACATCGGCCCGAAGGGCGCGACCGTCCCGCTCGGCAGTCTGCGGCTCGACGTGAGCGCCGCGCTGCCGACGATCGGCGACGACTCCGCGTCGGCCACCGCGTCCGTCTCGGGCTTCGTCCAGGTCGCCCCGCAGGTCGACTTCACGTACGGCGGCGAGGGCGCTGCCGCCTCCCCGCTCTCGGCGTACCTCGGCGTCTCCGGCGACTGGTCCTCGGGCTGGGCTCTGAGGGGCCGCGCCGCCGCCGCGACCGCGCAGCGCATCCCCTTCGCCAAGCTGCACGCCGATCCGGTGCTCCAGGTCGGCCCGGTCCCCGTCGTCGTCAACCTGGACTTGACCTGCTACGTCCAGATCACCAGCGACGGCAAGGTCACGGTCGACGTCGAGCAGAGCGTCGAGGGCGACTTCAAGGCGGGCGGGACCTTCGGCCCGGCCCAGGGCTGGACGCCGGTCAACTCGTCGACGGTGACGAGCACTCCGGTGCGTACGTCCGTGACGGCCGCGGGCTCCGTCAAGGCCGCCCTGGGCGCGGAGGCGAGCGTCGGCCTCTACGGGGCTGTGGGCGTCGTCGCCGACCTCGCACCGTTCGTCCGCGGCGAGGCCCAGGGCTCCATCACCGGCACGGACGGCGACTTCGAGGCGAAGGGCTCCTGGGCGCTGTACGGCGGCATCGACCTGACCGGCACCCTGCGGCTCCAGCTGTCCGTCTTCGGCACCCCGCTGTTCAAGCGGGACATCCCGCTCGGGGCGCTGCACCGGGAGTGGAAGCTGGCGGGCTCACCGGCGTGACTCCCGGGGGCGGGGGCCGCCCTACCGCGGCTCCCACCCCTGGCGCCGCAACACCCCCGCCACGTCCGGCGCTTCGTAGTGCTCCCCCTTGAGCACCTTCCCGTCCGCCCTCCGGGCGATCTCCCCGCCGGGTCCGACCTTGGTCATGTTGGACCGGTGGATCTCGGCGAGCACGGCGTCCAGGTCGATCCCGTGCACGAGCGCCGTCCCGTAGGCGACGTACACGACGTCCGCCAGTTCGTGCGCCAGCTTGTCGAGCGGCCCGCCGACGGACACCTCGGCGACTTCCGCGGCCTCCTCGGCGAGCAGTTCCCCGCGGTGCGCGGCCAGCGCGGGAGAGACCTCGACGGGCGTACTGCGGGCGTCGAGCCCGAAGGCTCGGTGGAACTCACGGACCAGTTCAGCGGGCGACGAACTCATGCACCGACTGTAACGGCGCCCACTGACAGCGCCCCCTCCGACGGTCCCCACCCTGGTCAGCACCCGTCCCGCCTGGCAGGATCGCGCCATGCCCAAGCTGTTCGCCCGTATCGGCAAGCGTCACGCGCTCGAAGGCGCGGCGGCCGGCGTCGTCGTACTCGGGCTGCTGCTGTGGTGGCTGCTGCCGCTGGGGGACGGCCCGCCGTCCGGGTCGGTCAGGTTCACCACCGGCAACCAGGTCGGCGTCTACTACCAGTACGCCGATCTCCTGAAGGGCGAGCTGTCCAAGGACATGCCGGGCCTGAAGGTGGACCTGCTCCAGAGCAACGGTTCGCAGGAGAACGTCCAGCTCGTGGCCGACGACGGCGCACAGTTCGCGATCGCCGCCGCCGACGCCGTCGCGCAGTACGACGACAGGTACGAGGGCGGGTCAGGCGAACTGCGCGCGGTGGCGCGCCTGTACGACGACTACCTCCAGCTGATCGTGCCGTCCGGTTCGGACGTCAGGACGGTCGCCGACCTGAAGGGCAAGCGCGTCGGCACGGGACTCCGCAACTCCGGCGTACGGCTCATGGCGGACGCGGTCCTGGCGGCGGCCGGCGTTACCCCGGGGAGCTTCACGGCCATGAACGAAGGCATCGACACCGGGCCGCAGGACCTCAAGGACGGCAAGATCGACGCGTTCTTCTGGTCCGGCGGGGTGCCCACCAAGGGGCTTCAGACCCTGACAGCCGAACCCTCCGAGTTTCGTTTCGTGGCCATACCTCCGTCCCTTGTCGCCGAAATGCACAAAAAGGGTGGCCCGGCCGTCTACTACCGGTCCACCAACATGCCCGGGGACGCGTACCCGAAACTCCAGCACAACCAGCCCGTGCCGACGGTCGCCGTCGCCAACCTCCTGATCACGCGCACGGACACCGATGACCGCCTGGTCGAGTGGTTCACGAAGACCGTCATCAAGAGTCGCGACACGATCGGCCACAACGTCCACTCCGCGCAGCTCGTGGACCTGAGGACGGCCATCTACACCGACCCCCTCGACCTGCACGACGGCGCCCGCCGCTACTACCGCTCGGTGAAGCCGTAGGTCAGGACGCCGACGTCCGGGGCACCCGCACCGTCACCGTCAGCCCGTGCGGCTCGTGCGATCCGTACGAGATCGTCGCCCCGCCCGCCGCGAGCAACGCGCGGGAGATCGACAGCCCGAGCCCCGAGCCCTTGATGTTCTGATGCCGCCCGCTGCGCCAGAAACGGTCACCCACGCGCGCGAGTTCGTCGTCCGTGAGGCCGGGCCCGTTGTCGGTGACGACGACGGTCGCGGCGGTCCCGTCGACGGCGACCGTCACCTCGACCTTCTCACCCTCAGGGGTGAACTTGACGGCGTTGTCGATGACGGCGTCCAGCGCGCTGGACAGGGCGACGGGGTCGGCCCACGCGGTGGTGGCCGGACAGTCCCCGCGCAGGATCACCCCTTTGGCCTCGGCGGTGGGCGCCCACGCGGCGACGCGTTCGGCGGCGAGCGTACCGACGTCCGTGATCCGCAGGTCGGCCTCGGAGTGCTCGGCGAGGGCGAGGTCGAGGAGGTCGTCGAGGACCTGCGCGAGGCGCTTGCCCTCGCCCTGGACGGAGGCGATCTCCTGGTTGCCCTCGGGAAGTTCGTACGACAGCAGTTCGATCCGCAGAAGCAGCGCGGCGAGCGGGTTGCGGAGCTGGTGCGAGGCGTCGGCGACAAAAGCCCTCTGCTGCTCCAGGACGTCCTCGACGGTGTCGGCCATCTCGTTGAACGACCGGGCCAGTCTGCGGAGCTCTGGAGGGCCTCCAGAGGCCGCCACGCGGGACTTGAGCCGACCGCTGGCGATCGCGTGGGTGGTCGTGTCGAGGATCGCGACCGGCTTGAGCACCCACCCCGTCAGCCGCAGGGCCGCCCCGATCGCGAGCAGCAGCGCGGCGACCTCACCCGCGCCGATGATCAGCCAGCCGCGCAGGATGCGTGACCGCAGCGCCCCGGTGGGCGAGTCGGTGACGACGACCGCGACCACGTCGCCGTCCCGGATGACCGGCGACGCCACGACCAGCCGGCCGCGGTCCCAGGGCCACACCTGCTCGGGGTCGTGACTACGCCGACTGAGCAATGCCTCGTCGAACGCCTTGCGTACCTCGGAGTCCCTCGCCCCCAGAGTCCAGCCGCGCGAGGCGACGGCCATGGCCGCACCCCCGCGGACGAAGACACCGGCATAAATGCCGTAGACGCCGTAGTAGTTCTGGAGCTCCCGCTCCAGCGTCTTCTCCCGCTCGCTCGCGGTGGTCGACACGTCCTCCGTCACCGTCACGAACTGCGCGAGCGCCGCGAACCGCGCGGTGTCGTCGATCCGGTCGACGACCACCTTCTGCTGCTGCGCGCCCGCGAGGCTGACGGCCAGCGGGATGCCGAAGGCGAGCAGGACGGCCGCCATGAGGACGATGAGCAGCGGCAGCAGCCGAGTACGCACGCGCGCCCGCTAGACGGCCGGCGCGACGAGCCGGTAGCCCACGCCGCGTACGGTCTCGATCAGCGCCGGCATGCGCAGCTTGGCCCGCAGCGAGGCGACGTGGACCTCCAGAGTGCGCCCGGTGCCCTCCCAGCTCGTGCGCCACACCTCGCTGATGATCTGCTCGCGGCGGAACACCACACCGGGCCGCTGGGCCAGAAGGGCTAGCAGATCGAACTCCTTTCGGGTGAGCTGGACGACCGTCCCGTCCACGGTGACGCGGCGGGTCGGCAGCTCGATGTGGACGGGGCCTAGCACCAGGGCGGTCTCGGCGGCCGGGGCGCCCTCGTCGTGGACGGTGCGCCGGCTGACGGCGTGGATGCGCGCGAGCAGTTCGCCGGTGTCGTACGGCTTCACGACGTAGTCGTCGGCGCCCAGGTTGAGGCCGTGGATGCGGGAGCGCACGTCGGAGCGGGCGGTGACCATGATGACCGGGGTGGCGGTGCGCTTGCGGATCTTGCCGCACACCTCGTAGCCGTCCTGGTCGGGCAGTCCCAGGTCGAGCAGGACGACGCCGAACCCGGGCCCCTCGGGGACGAGCGCCTGGAGGGCCTCCTCGCCGCTGCGCGCGTGCGTGACGTCGAAACCGTGCCTCCTGAGGACCGCGGACAGGGCCGCGGCGACGTGATTGTCGTCCTCGACGAGCAGCAGTCTCATTCCGGCCTCCCCCAGTTCATTCGGTCGTTGCGCCGGGCCCCTAGGAATGAACCGGAGCCCCGGGTGCGAAAACGCGCCACCACGCGCGCGTGCACCACCGAAGTCACGCTGATGGACGACGACGCCGTCAAGCAGGTTCCGGTTGCGCACCCCTTCCGTTATCCGGCCGATACGCGCTCCCACTACCGGGCCACTACACGTGTCCGATTGCTATCGGATCGTGATGCTCAGATTCACCTCAGATGTAATGACGCTGGTCGTGACTGGTTACTACTGTCCTCGAAACCCGAGGAGGACGGAGTCAGAGAGCGATGACCGAAGTATCGGTGGCCAAGCAGGACGCGGCCTCGACCGACGAGCTGGTCGTCCTGAAGAGCGTGAACAAGCACTTCGGTGCGTTGCACGTGCTCCAGGACATCGATCTGACCATCGCGCGCGGTGAGGTCGTCGTCGTCATCGGACCCTCAGGGTCCGGTAAGTCCACCCTGTGCCGCACGATCAACCGTCTGGAGACGATCGACGAGGGCACGATCACGATCGACGGGAAGGCGCTGCCCCAGGAGGGCAAGGAGCTGGCCCGGCTGCGTGCCGACGTCGGCATGGTCTTCCAGTCGTTCAACCTGTTCGCGCACAAGACCGTGCTCGAGAACGTGACGCTGGGACAGGTCAAGGTCCGCAAGGCCGACAAGAAGGCGGCCGAGGAGAAGGCCAGGGCGCTCCTGGAGCGCGTCGGAGTGGGTACCCAGGCGGACAAGTACCCCGCGCAGCTCTCGGGCGGCCAGCAGCAGCGTGTGGCCATCGCACGGGCGCTCGCGATGGACCCGAAGGTGATGCTCTTCGACGAGCCGACCTCCGCGCTGGACCCCGAGATGATCAACGAGGTCCTGGAGGTCATGCAGCAGCTCGCGCGGGACGGCATGACGATGATCGTCGTCACCCACGAGATGGGCTTCGCCCGCTCGGCCGCCAACCGCGTGGTGTTCATGGCGGACGGCCGCATCGTCGAGCAGGCTGCGCCCGACCAGTTCTTCAGCAACCCGCGCAGCGACCGCGCGAAGGACTTCCTGTCCAAGATCCTGCACCACTGACGGCCGCACCCGCACCGCCGGACCAGCACCCCTTCGTACTCCAAAAGGACGCACCATGAAGCTTCGCAAGGTCACTGCCGCCTCGGCCGCCGTTCTCGCCCTCTCCCTCGCCGCGACCGCCTGCGGCAGCGACAAGAAGGACGACTCCAGCAGCTCCTCCGGCGGGGGCGGCAACAAGATCAAGATCGGCATCAAGTACGACCAGCCCGGCCTCGGCCTGAAGAAGCCCGACGGGTCCTTCGCGGGCTTCGACGTGGACGTCGCCACGTACGTGGCGAAGGAGCTGGGGTACCAGCCGAACCAGATCCAGTTCGTCGAGACGAAGAGCGCCGACCGCGAGAACGCGCTCGCGCGCGGGGACGTCAAGTTCATCGCGGCGACGTACTCGATCAACGACAAGCGCAAGGCGAAGGTCGACTTCGCCGGTCCGTACCTGCTGGCCCACCAGGACCTGCTGGTCAAGGCCGACTCGGACATCTCCAAGGGCACGGACCTCAACGGCAAGAACCTGTGTTCCGTGGCCGGCTCGACCTCCGCGCAGAACGTGAAGCAGTCGATCGCGCCGAAGGCCAACCTGAAGCAGCTCAGCGGCTACTCGGAGTGCCTCTCCGGCCTCCAGAGCGGTTCCGTGGACGCCCTGACCACCGACGACTCGATCCTCGCCGGTTACGCCTCCCAGGAGCAGTACAAGGGCAAGTTCAAGCTCGCGGGCCTGAAGCTCAGCAACGAGAACTACGGCATCGGCGTCAAGAAGGGCGACACCGCGACCGTCGACAAGATCAACAAGGCGCTGGAGAAGATGGTCAGCGACGGGTCCTGGCAGAAGGCCGTCGAGGCCAACTTCGGCCCGGCGGGCTACAAGAACGAGCCGGCCCCGAAGATCGGCAACATCGTCAAGTAGCTGCGGGCAAGTCCCGAGAGGTTCCCGAGGCGTGCCGTCGTCCGTCGCGATCACGGCGGCGGCGCGCCGCGCCCTTCACATAGGCCATCCACCCGGAAGCGCGGGAGATCGTGTTCGACTTTCTTGAAGGCTACGACGTCCTCGGGGCGTTCTGGATGACGGTGAAACTCACCGCGCTCTCCGCCGTGGGATCCCTCATCTGGGGAACCCTGCTGGCCGGGATGCGGGTCAGCCCCGTCCCTCTGATGCGCTGGTTCGGCACCGCGTACGTCAACATCGTCCGGAACATCCCCCTGACGGTCATCATCCTGTTCTGCTCGCTCGGCCTGGCCGACGTCTTCGGGGTCACCATGGGCTCCGGCGACTTCAAGATCCAGGGCTTCCGGCTGGCCGTACTCGGCCTGGTCGCGTACACCGCGGCGTTCGTCTGCGAGGCACTGCGCTCCGGCATCAACACGGTCCCGATGGGCCAGGCAGAGGCCGCCCGTGCCATCGGCCTGAACTTCACGCAGACCCTGTGGCTCGTCGTCCTGCCGCAGGCGTTCCGCGCGGTCATCGGCCCGCTGGCCAACGTCCTGATCGCACTGACCAAGAACACCACCGTGGCGGCGGCGATCGGCGTCGCCGAGGCGGCCTTCCTGATGAAGACGATGATCGAGAACGAGGCACAGACGCTGCTCATCGGCGCGGTCTTCGCGTTCGGCTTCGTGGTACTGACCCTGCCGACCGGCCTCTTCCTCGGCTGGCTCGGCAAGCGACTGGCGGTGAAGCGATGAGTTCCGTCCTGTACGACACACCCGGCCCCCGCGCGCGGGTGCGCAACACCGTCCTGTCGGTGGTCTTCGCCGCCCTGCTCGTCCTGCTCGTGTGGTGGGTCTGGCAGAAGCTGGACGACAAGGACCTGCTGACGTCCGCTCAGTGGAATCCCTTCACCGAGTCGGAAGCCTGGACGACGTACCTGCTGCCCGGCCTCGGCGACACGCTGAAGGCCGCCGCACTGGCCATGGTGATCGCCCTCCCACTGGGCGCGGTCCTCGGTATCGCCCGCCTCTCCGACCACCTCACGGTGCGCGCGGTGTCCGGGACGATCGTCGAGTTCTTCCGGGCCATCCCGGTCCTGCTGCTGATGCTGTTCGCCTTCCAGTTCTTCTCCCAGTCCACGAACATCACGAGCGAGGACCGGCCGCTGTACGCCGTCGTGACGGGCCTGGTGCTCTACAACGCGGCCGTGCTCGCCGAGATCGTCCGCGCGGGCATCCTGGCCCTCCCCAAGGGCCAGACGGAGGCCGCCTACGCCATCGGGCTGCGCAAGGGCCAGACGATGAGCAGCATCCTGCTCCCGCAGGCCGTGACGGCGATGCTGCCGGCGATCGTCAGTCAGCTCGTCGTCATCGTGAAGGACACGGCGCTGGGCGGTGCGATGATCGGCTTCACCGAGCTGCTCAACTCACGCAGCACGCTGGCGGCCAACTACGCCAACCCGATCCCGAGCTTCATCGTGGTCGCGATCATGTACATCGTCCTGAACTTCATCCTGACCAGCTTCGCGAGCTGGCTGGAGAAGCGCCTGCGGCGCAGCAAGCGCAGCACGGGCGCGGTACTGGGTACCGACGACGTGGCGGCCTCGGCCGCGGTCGGCGGTACGTACGGCACGGGTGCGGGTGGCGCGGCCTGACGTCCCCTCACATCGCTTGACCTGTACGGAGGCAGTGGCGTGCGCGCCGCTGCCTCCGTCACTTGACGCAAGCAGCGGCAATGGGTTGCATACGTTCTGTGATCGTGCACCCTGCTCCCACCTCGAATTCACTTACGTCCCTGAGGGCACCGTCGCGGGCAGGGGGCGGCCTTCAGTGGACCCGGTGATCATCGTCGGAGCGGGGCCCGTGGGGCTCACGCTCGCCCTGGCGCTGGCGCGTCAGGAGGTGCCGTCGGTCGTGCTGGACGAGGGCCCGGGCAAGGACGAGCCGCGGCTCGCGCGCACGGTCGTCCTGCGCGAGGACACGGCCGCGCTGATGGAGCGGCTGACCGGCGCCCCGCTCGACGGACTGCGCTGGACGGGCTGGCGGTCGCTGCGGCGCAAGCAGGTGATGCGCGAGGTCACGTTCGGCGACACGGAACCGGCCCCCCTGCACATCGCGCAGCACGTTCTCACGCGCGCGCTGCGCACCGCCCTCGCGCGCGAGCGCCTGGTGAAACTCTCGGTGGACAGCAGGCTGGACACGGTCGAGCAGGAACCCTCCGGCGTCACCGCGCACACGCGCGGGCCGAAGGGCACGTGGTGGCGGGGCAGTTACCTGGTCGGCTGCGACGGCCCCCGCTCCACGGTCCGCAAGCTCCAGGACATCCGCTTCCCCGGCCGCACGGCGGTCGAGCGACACGCCGTGGCCGCGCTGCGGGCGGAACTTCCGTGGGAGGGCCAGTCGTTGCTCCATCGGATGCCGCCGTGGCGGACGTCCGGACCGTCGGCCGGGGAGGTCACCGCCCGCCCCCTCCCGGACGGCGTCTGGCGCCTGGACTGGCTGCTCCCGCCCGGCAAGGACCTGGTCACGCCCGAGCTGCTGGTGGCGCGCGTGCGCGAGACGCTCACCGGCTGGAACGGCGGGGCGACGCCGCCGTACGAGCTGCTCGACACCGGCGTCCACACGGTGCACCACCGGCTCGCGCGGCGCTGGCGCGTGGGGCGTGTCTTCCTCGCCGGGGACGCGGCGCACCTGCTGGGCGCGTTCGGCACGCACGGCCTCGACGAGGGTCTCAGGGACGCCGACAACCTCGCCTGGAAGCTCGCGGCGGCCTGGCACCACGGCCCGCGCGAGGCGCTGCTCGACAGCTACCAGGCGGAGCGCCGTGCGGCCGTCTCCGCGCGCCTGCGCGCCGCCGACCAGACGCTGCCGCTGCTGCGCGGCGGCGGGGGCCTGCGCGCGTACGTCCCCGGCGCCG
>NZ_LIRL01000729.1 GCF_001419795.1 Streptomyces niveiscabiei | reverse complement strand
ACCCGTCACGGGCCTTCCCCCCTTTCTCTCGTTCCCCCCACTCGAAGGAGGCCACGCCGTGGCCCGAACACCGCGTCTGCTGGTCCTGGATCCCGTCCGCCCCGAGGCCCTCGCCGAACTCGGCCGGGATCTGGAGGTGGTGGTGCGGCTGAAGCCGCCGCAGGACGAACTCGCCGCCCTGGTGAAGGAGGTGGACCCGGACGCCGTCGTGGTCCGCAGCGGGGTACGGCTGACCGGGGAGGTGATCCGCTCGGCGCCCCGGCTGCGGGTGATCGGCCGGGCCGGCAGCGGTACCGACAACATCGACGTCGCCGTGGCCCGCGAGCTGGGCATCCGGGTCTTCACCCTGCACGGCGTCTCCGCGAACGCGGTCGCCGAACTCGCCCTGGGCCTGGCCCTGTCGGTGACCCGGAACCTCGCGCTGGCCGACCGGCAGATCCGCGCCGGCCTGTGGCGCAAGCCGGAGCTGGCGGGTCCTGAACTCGGCGGCCACACCCTGGGCGTGGTCGGCCTCGGCCCGATCGGCTCGCGGCTCGCGGAGCTGGCCCGCCCGCTGCGGATGCGGGTCCTCGCCTCGGTCGCCTCGCCGACTCCGCAGCGTACGGAGGAACTCGCCGCCGAGGACATCGAACTCGTCCCGCTGGAGCGCCTGTTGCGGGAGTCGGACGTGGTCTGCCTGGCGCTCCCCCTCAACGACGCGACCAGGCACCTGATTTCGGGCCCTGAGCTGGCCGCGATGGGCCCGGACGCGTACCTCGTCAACGTCGCCCGGGGCGGTGTCGTCGACGAACAGGCCCTGTACGAGGCCCTGTCGGCCGGCGTGATCGCGGGCGCCGCGCTGGACGTGCACGCCGTCGAGGGCGGCGTGTCGCCGCTCGCCGAGCTGGACAACGTGGTCCTCACCCCGCACATCGGGGCGACCACGCACGACGCCCAGCACCGCATCGGCACCCTGCTGGTGTCCCGGCTGCGCGAGGAACTCTCCGCCGCCGGTGTCCTCGCCCGTCCCCTGACCTCGGAGGCCGTCAAGTGAACGCGTCCCGTGTCCGTGCCGCCGTGATCGGCGCCTCCGGGTTCACCGGCGGCGAGATGCTGCGGCTGCTGCTGAACCATCCGGACGTCACCGAGATCGCGGCGGCGGCCCGCTCCCAGGACGAGCCGCTGGAGTCCGTCCACCCCCATCTCCTGGGCAGCGGCCTGGAGTTCACCACCCCGGACGAGGTGACGGCTCGCGCGGGCGACTTCGACGTGGTGTTCCTGTGCACGCCGAGCGGCGAGGCCATGCGCCGCGCCGGGGAGCTGCTCGACGCCGGTACCCGGGTGGTCGACCTGAGCGCCGACTTCCGCTTCGCCGACCCGGAGCGGTACGCGCGGGCGTACGGCGCCGAGCACACGGCGAAGGAGGCGCTCGCCGAAGCCGTGTACGGGGTCAGCGAGTTCAACCGGGAGGCGGTCGCGAAGGCCCGCCTGGTCGCGAACCCCGGCTGCTATGTCATCACCGCGCTCCTCGGGGTCGTACCGCTCTACGACAGCGGCATCGCGGACCCCGCGTCGCCGCTCAACCTGGTGGGGATCAACGGGACTTCGGGGGCGGGGAACAAGCCGCGCGCGGAGGTCATGCACCCGAACGCGTTCGCGGCGCTGCTCCCGTACAGCCTTCAGGGGCACCGGCACGCGCACGAGGTGGAGGATCAGCTCGGGCGGGGTGTGGTGGTCGATCTGTCGACCGCGCACGGGAACTTCGCGCGGGGCATCCACATCCAGGCGACCGTGCCCGTACGGGCCGAAGCGCGCGGGGAGGTGAGCCGGGAGGCGCTGCTCGATCTGTATCAGGCGCGCTACCAGGGGGAGTTCTTCGTGCGGGTGAACGCGCGGCCGGCGCGCGGCGGGCTCACCGACAAGGACTACCGGCGGTATCCGACGCTGGCGGGGGTGACCGGGTCGAACTTCTGCCACATCGGGCTCGACTACGACGCGCACCGGGGTGCGGTGAAGGTGGTGGCGGTGACGGACAACCTCGTGAAGGGGGCGGCCGGTTCGGCGATCCAGAACATGAATCTGATGCTGGGTCTGGACGAGACGGCGGGGTTGCGGACGTATGGCTTCTGACGCGCCGCTGGCCGGAGTCCCCCGGCTCGCCGACCGGCGGGTGGCGCCCGGGGAGCGGTGGATCCTGTCGGCCGGGTTCAACACGGGCGTGCGGCTCGCCGAAACGGGGCGTATCGACTGCGAGTTGGCGGACATCGCGGCGCTCGCGGATGCCGGGGCGCGGGTCGCGGTCCTGTCCCACCAGGGCAGTCACCGCGACGGCACCGTGCGCGGCCTGTCCCACGTCGCGGCTTATCTGGCACGGGAGTTGGGCCGGGTGGTGGCCTATCACCCGCACAGCGCGGACGACCAGGCGCCGCAGGTCGCCGCGGCGATGGCGCCGGGGCAGATCGTGCTGTTCGGCAACACCCGGGAGTATCCGGGCGAGGAGGCCAATGACCCTGATCTGGCGCGGGCGTTCGCGCGGCTCGGGGACCGGGTCGCGGTGGGCGGCTTCTCCAAGGCGCACCGCGCGCACGCCTCCACCACCGGGCTCCTGGGGCTGCTGCCCGGGGTGGCGGCGCGGAGTCTGGTGCGGGACGTGGAGGCGCTGGCGCCGTGGGCGGTGCGCGACGGCAGGCGGTCGGTGGCGGTGCTCGGCGGGCGCAAACCCGAGAAGGTCCTCGCCGGTCTCGCGGGCCTCGCCGCCTTCTACGACGTGGTCGTGCCGGGCGGCGTCGTCCTCAACACCCTGCTCGCGGCCCTCGGTCACCGCACGGGCGCGTCCTGGCTGGGCACCGACCCTCAGCGCTGCGTCCAGGTGGCCCGCGAGGTCCTGGAGGGCCCGCGCAAGGCGCTGATCCACCTTCCGTCGACGGTGTACGTCGCCCCGGCGGACCCCGCCGGCAACCCGACCGGCCCGGCCCGCCCGCTGGCCCTGCCCGCCGACGTGCCCGACGGTCACGCGGTCGTCGACTTCGACCTCCAGCCGTGGGCCGCCGCCGAACTCACCTACGCCGAGCGGGCGGTGGTGGCGGGCACGCCCTGCCAGTACGTGTACGGCCACACGCGGGCGGCGGACGCGGTCCTGCCGGTGCTGGCCGGCACGGACACCCTGCTGCTGGGCGGCGACACGGTCGCCGAACTCCCCTGGCGGGGCCGGACGTCCACGGGCGGCGGCTCCGCGCTCACCCTGCTCGCCGAAGGGGACTGCGCGGTGCTGCGGGCCCTGCGGGCCCCTCTGCTCTCATGACCCTGTGAAGGACGTGTTCTGATGCACTTCGACCTCGACATCCCGACCAGGATCGTGTTCGGCGCGGGCACCCTGGACCGCCTCGGCGCCCTCACCGGGGAGCTGGGCGGGCGTCCGCTGCTGGTGACCGGCCGGTCGGCGGGCCGCAAGTACGGTTACCTGGAGCGGGCGTTGTCCTCCCTCGGCGGCGCCGTCCATTTCGACGGCGTGTCCCCGAACCCGACCTGCGCGGAGGTGGAGCAGGCCGCCGAGGTGGCCCGCAGGCACGGCTGCGACGTGGTCGTGGGGCTCGGCGGGGGCAGCCCGCTGGACGCCGCCAAGGCCGTCGCCGCCGTCCTGGGCACCGGCCGCCCGGCGACCTCGCTGCTCGGGGCGACGCTGGCTCCGGACGACCCGGTCGTACCGATCGTGGCGGTGCCGACGACCGCCGGGAGCGGTTCCGAGGTGACCAAGGGCGCGATCGTCACCGACACCGTGCGCCGCTTCCGCTCCGGGATACGGGGGGACGCGCTGACGCCCCGGATCGCCGTGATCGACCCGGAGCTGACGGCGACGGTTCCCCCGCACGTGCGCACGGAGACCGCGTTCGACGCGTTCGCGCACGCCGTCGAGGGGTTCGTGGCCCGCCGCTCCGACCCGCTCAGCCAGGCCCTGGCCGTCCAGGCGCTGGGGCTGATCACCGAGCACACCGACGTCCTGGTCCGGGGCGACGACTCCCGCGCCGGGCGCGAGGCCCTCTCGCTGGCGGCGCTCCTCGGCGGCATCAACGTCGCCCGCGCCAGCACCTGCCTGCCGCACCGGCTCCAGCAGGCCATGGGCGCGCTGCCCGACCTGGGCATCTCGCACGGCCGGGGGCTGGCCGTCGTCTACCCGGCCTGGCTTCGCCACACCGAGCACCACGCGCCGGACGACTTCGGCCGCCTCGCGCAGGCGCTGGGCACCTCCAGCGTGGGCGAGGCGGTCGGCGCGTTCCTGGAGCGGACCTCGCTCGCGTCGCGGCTGCGGGACCACGGGGTGTCCCGCACGGACCTCGGCGCGCTCCTCGACGGGGTGAGCGGCAACCTCGACAACGACCCGCGCCCGGACGTGGACGCCGAGTATCTGCGGGTGCTGTACGAGGAGTCGTACTAGGGCAGCGGGACCCTGTCGGGGGCCGTCCAGTGCTCGGGCGCCCGCCAGTCGCGCCACTTGTCCCACCAGCAGTCGCCGCTCTCCACCAGGGCGGCGACCCGGTCGGCGGTCGCGCGCACCGACTCGGCCTCGCCGGGGGCGAATCCGCCGGTGGCGGCGCGGTGGGCGAACTCGTCCTCGTCCTTCCACGTGTACGGCGGGGTCCCGGGGG
>NZ_LIRL01000728.1 GCF_001419795.1 Streptomyces niveiscabiei | reverse complement strand
GCCGTCAGGGCGAGGGAGAGGGCGGCGGGGAGCGGGAGGGCGCCCAGGGACCACCACACCAGGAGGAGGGTCGCCGCGTACGCCGCCAGCGCTCCGCCGAGGAGGCGGCCGGGGTGGGGGGTGCGGTCGAGGAGGGCGCCCAGGACCGGGCCGCCGAGGGCCGCCGACGCGGTGAGCGCGGCCAGCAGGGGCGGTCCGGAACCAGCGAGCGCCGTGCCGGTGAGGAGCAGGGCCGGGGCGGACATCTCGTCACCGGTACGGGCGGCGCCCGCGCCCAGAAGGTAACGGGACAGCGAGTAACGTCTTCTCATCCACCTGACGTTACGAAGTAACCCAACATCCGGCCAAGGCCGTTACACTCGCCCGCATGGAGCCCTCCCCCGACGACTGGTTCACCCGCCACTCCCCCGCCCGCACCGCCCACCGCACCGTCGCCCTCGTCAACGTCCTCACCGCCGGCGAACCCCGCACGGACGCCGTCGCCGAGGTGCTGCGCGAGTACGGCGAGGCCGAACCGCTGGACCTGTCCCCCGGGGACATCGCCGGCATGCGGGACGCGGCCCTGCGCCTGCGCGAGGTGTTCGCCGCCGAGTCCGTCGACGCCGCCGCCGGCCGCCTCAACCGCCTCCTCGCCGAGAGCTGCGGCCCCGTACGGCTCACCTCCCACGGCGGCGGAACCCCCTGGCACCTCCACCTGGACCGGCACGACGAGGCCCCCTGGGCGGAGTGGTTCCTCGCCTCGTCCTGCATGACCCTGGCCGTCCTCCTGTGGGACCGCCAGCTCCCGCCGGGCGGCGTCTGCGCGTCGTCGACCTGCGAGAACGTCTTCGTGACCAGCACAGGAGGCTCGACCCGCCGCTACTGCTCCGCCCGCTGCGCGACCCGGGAACGAGTGGCGGCACACCGCAGGGCACGGAATTCGGATGCGGACGGCCCCGGCCCTTCCTAGCCTGACCGGCATGACGGACGAGGCGTACACGAACCCGAGACTGGCCGCCTTCTACGACCCCCTCGACACCGACCGCCCCGACCTCGACGTATACGCGGACATCGCGAGGGAGTTGGGCGCACGTCAGATCCTGGACGTCGGCTGCGGCACCGGCACCCTGGCGCTCCTGCTGGCCGGACAGGGCTTCGGCGTCACGGGAGTCGACCCGGCGGGCGCGTCACTGGACCTCGCGCGCGCCAAGCCCGGCGCGGACAGGGTGCGTTGGCTGCACGGAGACGCCACCGGGCTGCCCGCCCTCAGTGTGGACCTGGCCGTCATGACCGGCAACGCCGCGCAGGCCGTCGTGGACGAACAGGTCTGGGCAGGGACCCTGCGCGGGGTGCGCGAGGCTCTCCGCCCCGGCGGCTGGTTCGTGTTCGAGACGCGGGACCCGGCGCGGCGGGCATGGGAGGAGTGGACCCCCGAGCGGTCCCGCCGCTCCGTCCACGTACCCGGCACCGGCGAGGTGGAGACCTGGTACGAGGTCACCGACGTCTCCTGGCCCTTCGTGACCTTCCGTACGGTGATCGTCCTCAGGGCCACCGGCGAGGAGCTTCGCTCCCTGTCCACCCTGCGCTTCCGCGAGCGCGACGAGGTCGCCGCCGCCCTGGAGTCCCACGGGTTCGCCGTGGCGGAGGTCAGGGACGCCCCCGACCGCCCCGGCAAGGAGTTCGTGTTCTTCGCCCGCACCCCCGGAGAAGTGGTGTCGCCCCGCCGACGGTCGTAGCGTCGGCAGTGGACGACGAACGGCCCAGGGAGCGGACATGCCCAGGTACATGAAGCGGACCGCCCTGGCGCTGTGCGCGGTGGCGTCCCTGGCGGCGGCGGGCACCACCACACCCCACCCTCCCCGCACGGTCCTCCTGGACTGCGCCGGCCACCCCCAGACCCGCCCGACCGACTACATCCTGGCCTGCGGCGACGGCAACAGCCGCCTGACCGGGCTGCACTGGTCGCGCTGGACCCCGGCCGAGGCCGAGGGACACGGCGTGAACGTGGTCAACGACTGCGTCCCGTACTGCGCGGCGGGCACGTTCCACGGCTACCCGGTGACGGTCCGCCTGGACACCCCGAGCGCGGGGCAGGTCCGGCACTACACCCGGGTGACGCTCACGTTCACCGCGGACAGGCCGGACCTGGCGCCCCGTACCGTCTCGTACCCGCTGCCCTAGCCGAGGCCCAGCCTGCTCAGTCGCGCGGCGGCTCGCATGCGGGCCACCTGGAGCACCGAGAGGAGCACTTCGCGGCTGGAGTTGCGGTCCCGCACGTCGCACAGGACGACCGGGATGCCGGGGTCGAGGTCGAGGGCGGCGCGGACCTGTTCGGCGGAGGCTTCGCGGCGTCCGTGGAAGCAGTTGACGCCGACCGCGAAGGGGATCTCCCGGGACTCGAAGAAGTCGATCGAGGCGAAGGACGCGTCGAGGCGGCGGGTGTCCGCGAGGACGATCGCGCCGAGCGCCCCGTTGGCGAGGTCGTCCCACATGAACCAGAAGCGGTCCTGGCCGGGCGTGCCGAAGAGGTACACGACGAGGTCGGAGGCGACGGTGATCCGGCCGAAGTCCATGGCGACCGTGGTGGCCACCTTGTTCTCCACGCCGGAGAGGTCGTCGACCCCCCGGCTGACCTCGGTCATGCGCTCCTCGGTCTCCAGCGGCGGCACCTCGCTCACCGAGCCCACCATCGTCGTCTTGCCGACGCCGAATCCGCCCGCGACGAGGATCTTCAGTGCCGTCGGCAGGACGGGTTCAGAGTTGACGGATGGCATCCATCACCCTTTCGATGAGTTCGACGTCCGGCTGGCTTTCCTTGCCGGGCGGCGACTGGACTAGGATCAGCGAGGTATTGAGGAGATCTCCGCACAGAATCTTCACGACGCTCACGGGCAGGTCCATCAGGGCGGCGATCTCGGCGATCGCCACCGCCCGGTCCCGGCACAGCTCCAGGATCTTGGCCGCCTCCGGCTCGACCGCCTCCTGGTCCGTGTCCGCCACGGACCGGGAGACGATCTGGGTGATCAGCGTGAAGGCGTGCTGGGAGTGACGGGTCCTGCCGCCCGTGATGGCGTAGGGGCGTAAGTAACGCCCCCCGCCGGACGCTTCCGACCAACGGGACTCAGACATCCTGGCCCAGGCCGCCGGGAGGGCCCTGCACCCGGGGCGGAGCACTCAGATAGGTGCCGACGCGCTTGACCAGGGTGCCCATCTCGTAGGCCATCATGCCGATGTCCACGGTGTCCGAGGCGAACGCCGCGAGGCGCGCGCCCTGGCCGGCCGCCGTGATGAAGAGGTACGCCTTCTCCATCTGGATGACCGTCTGCTGGACGGGTCCGCCGTGGAAGTGGCGTGCCGCGCCCCGGGCGAGACTGTGCACGCCGGAGCCGACCGCCGAGAGGTGCTCGGCGTCGTCGCGGCGGATGTCCTTCGACTTGCCGATGAGAAGGCCGTCCCCCGACAGCACGACAGCACAACGAATCTCGGGGATTCGGTCCACCAGGTCGTCCAGCAGCCAGTC
>NZ_LIRL01000727.1 GCF_001419795.1 Streptomyces niveiscabiei | reverse complement strand
GTGAACGTTCACGGGAACGTTGCCGTCGAGTATTGGGGCGGCCGAAAACCAGTGTCAAGACGCGTACACGGGCAATGTGCTGACGTCATGTCAGCAGGACAGATCCCGGGCAGACCCCTCAGGCGGAGGCCCGCACCACCAGCTCGGGCGTCACCCAGGCGTCCTCGCCGGACAGCGGTTCCTCCCCCGCGCGCAGCCGCGCGACCTGCTCGATCGCCAGCCGCCCGAGCCGGCGTTTGTCCAGGTCGAGGGTGGTGAGCGCGGGTTCGACGAGGGTGCCGAGCGAGAGCCCGTCGAAGCCCAGCACCGCGAGGTCGCCGGGGACGGTCAGCCCGCGTCGGCGCGCGGTGCGCATCGCGCCGACCGCGATCAGGTCGTTGAACCCGAACACGGCCGTCATCTCGGGATGGTGCGCGTGCAGCAGCCGCTCCATCCCGCTCTCGCCGCCGGCGACGGTGTGCTCGGCGCACTGCACGACCCACCGCTCGTCGAGGTCGAGCCCGTGCCGCCGGGCTTCCGCGAGGAACGCCTCGCGCCGGGGCCCGGGCCCGGTCGAGCGGTCGCCGTCCAGCATGCCGATCCGGCGGTGCCCCGCGCGCACGAGGTGCGCCATCCCGGCTTCGAGGCCGCCCGCCGCGTCGATGCCGACGGCCGCGAACCGGGTCTGCTGCGGGCCGCGTTCGAGCAGGACGAGGGGGACGCCGCCGAGGTGGCGGGCCAGTACGTCGTCCTCGTTCTTGAAGTAGCCGACGACCGCGTCCGCCTGGTGGGACAGCATGTCCAGCGCCTCACGCTCACGGGCGCCGTCGGAGCGGGTGTCGCAGACGACGACCTGCCAGCCGCGCTGCTCGGCGGCCTCCAGGACCCCGGCGGCGACCTCGGGGAAGAACGGGTTCCGCAGGTCGGGAATGACCAGCCCTGCGGTCACCGCGCCCTTGCGGACCATGCCGCGCGCGAACCGGCTCGGCCGGTAGTCCAGCAGCCGGGCGGCCTCCAGGACGCGTTCCTTCGTCGCCGGGTCGATCTCGCCCTTGTCGTTGACCGCGCGCGAGACCGTCTGCCGCGAGACGCCCGCGAGCCGCGCCACGTCATGGATCGTGGCCCGGCGGCTCGGGCCGTCAGGCTGCTCGATACGCGGCTTCTGTCGCTCTTCGTCGGCCCACACGGGGTGAACTGTATCCGGCCAGGGCGGGAACATGATCCTCTCGTGTGGGCCTACGGCTTTGTGCGCGGCGGCTTTGTGCGCGGCGGCGGCTTCGGCCGCTCAGAACAGCGCGCTGTACGCGTTCAGCGCCGGCTGCCCGCCCAAGTGGGCGTACAGGACGGTCGATTCGGCGCCGATCTCGCCCCGCCGGACCAGATCGACCATGCCCGCCATGGACTTGCCCTCGTACACCGGGTCGGTGACCATGCCCTCCGTGCGGGCCGCGAGGCGCATCGCGTCGAGGGTCGTCTCGTCCGGGACGCCGTAGATCCCGGCGTGGTAGCGCTCGTCCAGCTCGACGTCCGCCTCGGTCAACTCCCGCTCGACGCCGATGAGTCGGCCGGTGCCCTGCGCGATACGGGCGATCTGCGTCCGCGTCTCGGCGGGCTTCGCCGAGGCGTCGACGCCGAGCACGCGGCGGGGACGCCCGCCCGCCTCCTCCAGCGCCGCGAACCCGGCGACCATCCCGGCCTGTGTGGAGCCGGTGACGGAACAGACCACGACCGTGTCGAAGAAGACGCCCAACTCACGCTCCTGCTCGGCGACTTCGTACGCCCACCCGGCGAACCCGAGCCCGCCGAGCGGGTGGTCGGAGGCGCCGGCCGGGATCGCGTACGGCGTGCCGCCCGACTCCTCGACCTCCCGCAGCGCCAGCTCCCAGCTCTCCTTGAACCCGATCCCGAACCCGGCCTTCACGAGCCGGACGTCCGCGCCGGCGAGGCGGCTGATGAGGATGTTGCCGACCTTGTCGTACACGGAGTCCGGCCAGTCCACCCAACTCTCCTGCACCAGCACGCACTTGAGCCCGGCGCGGGCGGCACAGGCGGCGACCTGGCGGGTGTGGTTGGACTGCACCCCGCCGATCGACACGAGCGTGTCGCACCCCTTCGCGAGCGCGTCGGCGACCAGGTACTCCAGCTTGCGCGTCTTGTTGCCGCCGTACGCCACACCGGAGTTGCAGTCCTCGCGCTTGGCCCACAGGGCGGCGCCGCCGAGGTGCTCGGTGAGGCGCTCCAGGGGGTGGACCGGGGAGGGGCCGAAGAGGAGGGGGTAACGGTCGTACGAGGAAAGGGACATGAGGTTCTCCCGAACGTGTCTCAAGAAACGCGAACTTTCAGACCAGGTCGACGAGTTCTTCGAGCCCCCGCCAGATCTCCGCCGTCACCCGCACCGCCCCGGCCACGTCCCCGGCCTCGCACGCGTCGATCAACTGCTCGTGCAGCCCCGCGGACCGGCAGTTGCCGCCCTCGCCGAACCGGCGCCGCTCCAGGCGGCGGATGAGCGGCGTGTAGCGGGCGATCGTGGCGGCGGCGGCGCGGTTGCCGCCCACCCGGACGAGGACGTCGTGCAGTTCGTCGTCCGCGAGGAGCGCCGCGTCGACGTCCCCCGCGACGACGGCGTCCGCGAACCGCTCGTTGGCGGCGCGCATGGTGGCGATGTCCGCGAGGGTGAGGCGGGTTACGGCGATCCGGGCCGCCAACTCGTGCATCGCGCCCACGACGGCGGCGGCGTCCCGCACCTCGCTCGCGACGAGCGGCGTGACCCGCGTATAACTCTGCGGCTTGCTCTCCAGCAGCCCCTCATCCACGAGCCGCGCGAACGCCTCCCGCACCGGCGCCCTCGACAGCCCCAGCCGCTCGGCCAGATCGACGTCCCGCACAACCGCCCCGGGTTCGATCTCCCCACTGACGATGGCGTCCCGAATGGCTTCACAGGCCCGGTCCCTGAGGAGGGTACGGCCCACGGGTCTTATGGCTTCCATGAATTGACATGTTAGATGTCAGTCGTTAACCCGGACAAGTGGCAGTCACAGCTTGCAGCCGGTCACAGCATTCGTCTCCCCGACGATCCTCCGGCTCCCACGACAAGTCCATTGACCAAGAACAGGCCCGAGGGGCTCACGGTGACGTCGTACACGCGACGCATCCCTCCAGGCTCGACGCTCTTCACGCGGTCCAGTGCGACGGACTCGTCGTAACCGTGCATCTCACTCCGCGCCGGAGCAACGTGTCCGACCAGATCCGCCAACCGCTTCAGCGTGGATGCCTTGTAGCTGATGCGAAGCGTCAGGAGCCCAGCCAACCGCACCAGTGCCGAAGCCCGCGAAATCTCCACGTGGTACAACGGCTTCCGCGTCACCACCGCATAGCCGTTGATCACACGTTCCCGCCCTGATCTCGGCTGAACCACTCTGACTCGGTTGACGACTCCGAGGCGCAGAAGGGCATCCGATACCTGCGCGGCGAGCAGGGGCGATACCGACGCGAACTCCACCGAGCCATGGACCGTTCCTCGGGTATTGACTCGTTCACGGACGCAGCCATCAGTGTCGACAAGCCCGGAAAGGCATCCGATCCAGAAGTCACGGCTGAACGGAATATCAGGAAGCTTCTTCTCTTCGCATCTCAGCCCCCAGACGCTGTAACGCCGAAGAATATTCGTGATCGGGTTCCGATATCCAGACCTGAACGGGAACCGCACGCGCACGATGCTGCCCTGAGGAATCTCACGCACCCCGCAACCGTGTTCTGCGGCGAGCTCCCGCATGAACTGCACCGCCCCGTCCCGCGGATCGCCATGGAACTCCGGAGTACAGGACGTCATCCCGCCGTCACCGAGCATCGCGCCGACGAAATATCCATCGTCCGCCCGTCCCTCGGCCCCGAACCGAGATGCTGTCAGGGAAACCGGCACCCGATCGCCAGGCACCAGGGTGTCGGTTCGTCTCCACTCCCACGCCTGCCGTCCCACCCGGCGTTGCGTCACCCATTCATGCCCCAGGGCGGCTTCCACGGTTCGCCCGGAGACGAACCGGATGATCCTTACCTCTCGAACCACATCACGACACCAGGCGACTGGAACTGTCGGCACGAGATCACCGACCGTGTGATCCCGGGCGCCTTGACCAGCCCCGTATCGAACCGGTCTGGTGTCCCATTCCTTGCTGAAAGAAAGAACAGGAAGCCGTCGGCCGACAACCTCCTCGACCGCACGCGTCGATCCGTCAGGAAGCCATATCTGCGCGCCTTCGGCGATACCGCTCTGTCTCGCCTCCCACACAGCCCCTCCCGGAACAACCAGCGATCAGTGTGAAACTGGAACACTAGGCTGTCAGGAGGGGCCGCACAAAGTCGAAGGTCAGTCATCGAAAAGCAGCTGGCAACTCACCGCTTCTGCCGCTTCCACGGCCCCGTGATCGCCACCATGATCCCCGGGCTCTGGATGTTGGCGTACAGCGTCCGCCCGTCGGGCGAGAAGGTGACACCCGTGAACTCGCTGTACTCCGGCTCCTCTTCGGTCCCGGCGTTGAGTTCGTTGCGGGCGATCGGGTACGTCCGGCCGGAGTCCGTGGCGCCGAACAGGTGCTGGACGCCCTCGCCGTCCTCGGCGATGACGAGGCCGCCGTAGGGGGAGACGGTGATGTTGTCGGGGCCGTCGAAAGCGCCACCCGCCGAAGAATCCGCGGGGTCGGGGTTGACGCCCAGCAGGACCTTCAGGGTGAGCGTGCGCCGCTTCGGGTCGTAGAACCAGACCTGCCCGTCGTGCTGGGCGGGGCTCTCGGAGCGGGCGTAGGAGGAGACGATGTAGGCGCCGCCGTCCGCCCACCACATGCCCTCCAGCTTGCGGGCGCGGGTGATCTGGCCGTCGGCGAACTGCTTGCGCACGGCGGTGGTCTTCGCGTCGCGGTCGGGTACGTCGACCCAGTCGACGCCGTACACGGTGCCGGTCTTCGTCGCCCGGGACAGGTCGTCGACGAACGTGCCGCCGGAGTCGAAGCACTTGGGCGCCTGGAGGACACCGGCGTCGTCGGCGAGGGTGCGCAGCCTGCCCCGGCCGTGTTCGAAGCCCTTCGGCGGGGTCCAGCGGAAAAGGAGGCCGTTGGGGCTCGCGGCGTCCTCGGTGAGGTAGGCGTGGCCGCGCTTGGGGTCGATGACGACGGCCTCGTGGTCGTAACGCCCGAAGAACTTCAGGGGTTTGGGGTCCCGGTTGGCCCGCCGGTCGATCGGGTCGACCTCGAAGACGTACCCGTGGTCCTTGGTCATCCCGTTCACGCCGGCCCGGTCGGAGTTCTCCTCGCAGGTCAGCCAGGTCCCCCAAGGGGTGCGCCCGCCAGCGCAGTTGGTGGACGTCCCGGCGATCCCGACCCACTCGGCGACCCGCCCGCCGGGCCGTACCTCGACGACCGTGCAGCCACCGGAGGCGGCGGGGTCGTACACGAGGCCCTCGGTGAGCGGCACCGGGTGCGCCCAGTTGGCGCGCGGCCCCTTCAGCTCGTGGTTGTTGACGAGCAGCGTCGTCCCGCGCGGCCCGTCGAAGGTCGCCGTGCCGTCGTGGTTGGACGGCGTGAACTCACCCGACTCCAGCCTGGTCCTGCCGCTGTAGGTGATGACGCGGTACGAGAACCCGGCGGGGAGCGCCAACAGGCCCTTGGGGTCGGGCAGCAGCGGCCCGTACCCCACTCCCCCGTGCTCGCACCCTTCGCTCTCGACGTCCGTGGAGGCGAGGGCGTTCGGCGCGGTGGCGAGGGCACCGGCAGTGCCGGCCAGCACCACCCCGGCTCCGGTGAGCGCGGATCTCGCGGCGAAGTCCCTGCGGGTGAGCGACATGTTGTCTCCTGAGACGAGTCGGGTGCCGTGGAGGGTGGCGCGCGGAGGCCCGCGAAGACACACTCCCGCTCACGCTTTAACGCCAGTTGAACAACGCCCTAAGGGGCGCGGGGAACTGCGCGATCAGCCCACTACAGCCCGCACTCGCCAACCGAAGATCAACCCCCCTGTTGCGACCGCGCCTTAAACGCCGCTTTACGGGCCTCCTTCGCAACCCTCTTGTCCGGGTGCAGCCGACCCATCGCCTCCAACACATCAGCCGTCGCCGGATGCCCCACCCGCCACACCGCCGCGAAGAACCCCTCGTGCTGCGCCGCCAGCCCCTCCACCAGCGCCTGGAGTTCCTCGGAGTTCCCCTCAGCGGCCAGTTGCGCGGCCACCGTGTCGATGGTCAGCCAGAACACCATCTCCTCGGACGGCGCGGGCACATCGGCGACGCCCAGCTCGCTGAGCCACACCCGCGCGAGCCCGCCCAGCTCGGGATCGTCGAGGACCTCCCGTACGGCAGGCTCCGCCTCCGCCCCCACGAGCGACAGCGCCTGCTGGCACCGCAGCCGCCGCAGCGGAGCCCCCTCGTCGGCTCCCCGCGCCGCCGCCAGCAACTCCCGCGCCGCGTCGAGGGGTTGGCGCCGCCCGAGCCACTGCTCGGTCTCGGCCAGCGCGGCCCGCGACCCGTACGAGGCGGTTCCGTCGAGCAGCGCGTCGGCGCCCTTGTCGGCGAGTTCCCCCACCGCCGGGACGACGAACCCGGCGTCGAGGAGCCGGGCCCGCAGCCCGTACCGCCCCAGCGCGGTGAGCCGCACCATCCCGTACCGCGAGACGTCCGTCTCGTCGACGCCCTCGGAGACCTCGCCCTCCATGAGCGCCTCGTCGACGGGCTCGTACTCGACGAGCCCGACCGGCTCAAGGAGGCGGAACTGGTCGTCGAGCCGCATCATCGCGTCGGAGACCTGCTCCAGGACGTCGTTGGTGGGCTCCCCCATGTCCCCGGGGACGATCATCGAGGCGGCGAGGGCGGGCAGCGGCACGGGCCCCTCGCCGGGCCCGTCCTCGGCGACGGACAGCAGGTACAGATTGCCGAGCACCCCGTCGAGGAACTCCGCCTCGGCCTCGGGGTCCCAGTCCAGCTCGGAGAGGTCGACCCGGCCGCCCTCGTCCATCATCTCCATGAGCGCGTCGAGGTCGGGGGTGCCGGCGTCGGCGAGGACGGTCTCCAGTGCGGCGAGCCAGACGGTCAGCACGTCCTGCGGGGAGCCGCCGAGCAGCGCGAGGTCCTCGCCCGTACGGACGGTCCCGGCCTCCTCGTCGTCGATCTCGACGAGCCCGGCGTCGATCGCGACGCGCCACGCCTCGCTGGCGTACGCGGGCGCGTCCTCCCCGGTCAGCCCCAGCTCCTGCGCGGCGGCCGGCAGCTGCTCCTCCACGAGCCCGCCCCCGGCGTCCACCCGGGTCGCGGGCCCGGCCCACCGGGCGAGCCGCGCGGCCCGCTCCAGCAGCGGTACGGCGAGGGCGTCCCGCGCCAGCTCCGCTTCGGTGGCGAGCCGCACGGGCGGCAGGGGGGAGCTGTCTGACATCGGCTGTTTCTCCTCAGCGGTACAACCCGTAAGTGCCTCACCCCGAAGCCTAGACGGGATTCGCCCCCTGTCGCCCGGTTCACCTGCCCGCCGCTCCCCGTACATGGCCGAAACCTTGACAAGTGGCGTGATCAACAAGGAGATTGACGCGCGTAGAAACCGTAGAAACGGGGAACGGCTGTTCACCGTCCTGTCCGCTTTCTATACGTGTCACACACCCCGCACTCCCCCCACGCGCTGTGCCGTCCTTGCCCCGCCCCATTCCCGCCCCGGAGGGATCACTTGCCCAGCAAGTCGTCCGCGCGTCTCGCCGCGCTCACCGTCGCCGCCGTCTGCTCGGCCGCGTCCACCGTCGTCCTCGTCTCGCCCGCGCACGCGGACACCGTCCGCGTCCACGACATCCAGGGCACCACCCGGCTCTCGCCGTACGCCGGCCAGCAGGTCACGGACGTCCCCGGCATCGTCACGGGCATCCGTACGTACGGCTCGTCCCGGGGTTTCTGGATCCAGGACCCGAACCCGGACGCGAACCCGGCGACCAGTGAGGGCGTCTTCGTCTTCACCGGCTCCACCCCGAAGGGCGTCGCGGTCGGCGACGCGGTCACGGTCACGGGAACGGTCTCGGAGTTCGTCCCCGGCGGCACCGCCTCCGGGAACCAGGCCATCACCGAGATCACGAAGCCGACGACCACCGTCGTCTCCAGCGGCAACGCGCTCCCCGCGCCGGTCGTGATCAGCGCCCGTTCGGTCCCGGCCGCGTACGCGCCCGCGCCGGACGGCTCGGTCAACGGGCTCACGCTGGAGCCGAAGAAGTACGCCCTGGACTACTACGAGTCCCTGGAGGGCATGAACGTCCAGGTCGCCGACGCGCGTGTGGTCGGCGCCACGGACCCGTACACCGAGCTGTGGGTGACGGTGAAACCGTGGGAGAACGCGAACCGCCGGGGCGGCACGGTGTACGGCTCGTACACGTCGCAGAACACCGGACGGCTCCAGATCCAGTCGCTCGGCGCGACCGCGGACTTCCCCGAAGCGAACGTCGGTGACACCCTCAAGGGCGAGACGGCCGGCCCCCTCGACTACAACCAGTTCGGCGGCTACACCCTCGTCGCGAGCAAGCTCGGCACGCTCAAGAGCGCCGGTGTGCAGCGCGAGTCGACGCGCAAGCAGGCGCGGAACGAGCTGGCGGTCGCGACGTACAACGTCGAGAACCTCGACCCCTCGGACACCACCTTCGCCGCGCACGCGTCCGCGATCGTGAACAACCTGAAGTCGCCCGACATCGTGTCCCTGGAGGAGATCCAGGACGACAACGGCGCGAAGAACGACGGCACGACCGCCGCCGACGTCACGGTCACGAAGCTGATCGACGCGATCGTCGCGGCGGGCGGCCCGACGTACGACTGGCGTTCGATCTCCCCGGTCGACGGCCAGGACGGCGGCGAGCCCGGCGGCAACATCCGCCAGGTGTTCCTCTTCAACCCCGAGCGCGTCTCCTTCACGGACCGCGCGGGCGGCGACGCGACGACGGCCGTCGGGGTCACGAAGGTGCGCGGCAAGGCCGAACTCACCGTCTCCCCGGGCCGGATCGCCCCGGCGGACGAGGCGTGGAAGAACAGCCGCAAGCCGCTCGTCGGCGAGTTCACCTTCCGCGGCAAGACGGTCTTCCTGATCGCCAACCACTTCAACTCCAAGGGCGGCGACCAGGGTCTGACCTCGCAGTACCAGCCCCCGGCCCGCTCCTCGGAGGTCCAGCGCCACCAACAGGCCACGCTGGTCAACGCGTTCGTCAAGAACATCCTGGACACCCAGAAGAACGCGGACGTCATCGCGCTCGGCGACATCAACGACTTCGAGTTCTCCGGCACCGCGCGGATCCTGGAGTCGGACGGCGCGCTCTGGTCGGCGATCAAGTCCCTGCCGAAGAACGAGCGTTACTCGTACGTCTACCAGGGCAACGCGCAGGTCCTCGACCAGATCCTGATCAGCCCCTCGATCCGCCGGTCCTGCGCCTTCGACTACGACTCCGTGCACGTCAACGCGGAGTTCCACGACCAGATCAGCGACCACGACCCGCAGGTGCTGCGCTTCCGGCCGTAGGACGACGGATACGACGGCCCGGTCCCCTCTTCCGCCGGAGGACCGGGCCGTCGCCCTTCCCTGTCCTTCCTACGGCCGAATTGGCCAGGAAATGCAGGAGGTTGACGGTCACGATCGCGGGCGCGACGATCCCCGGCGCGCGCGGGAACGCCGGTTCCAGGGAGAGCGCGAGGACGATCGCCGTGACCCCGTTCTGCTGGCCCAGCGACAGCAGCACCCGGTCCGTGCGCGGGAGCCGGCGGGTCAGGACGGCGGCGACGACGGCGTGCGCGGCGAACGCGGCGGCGCCGAGGACGACCCCGTACCCGAGGCCGACGCCTCCGACGAGCAGCATCCCGAGCAGGGACGCGGCCACCGCGTAGGCGGCCTTGGTCACGTGGGGGACCCAGCGCCCCAGGAACTCCGGCCGGAAGAACAGCCCGACGACCGCGATCCCCAGCATCAGCGTGTACGACGCGGCGAGCACCAGCATCCCCGCGACCAGCACGGCCCCGGCGACGTCGGCGAGCCGCCCGCGCCACCGGCGTACGAGGAACCAGAGGCCCCCGGCGACCGCCACCAGGACGGCGCTCCAGCCGAGTTGGGCCGCGTAGCCGCCCGCCGAGCCGCCGATGCCCTCGCCGTCCGCGACGAGCGGGACGGTGAACGCGGTGAGCAGGACGGTCACGGGGTCGTCGAAGGACGCCCAGACGGCGAGGATCGTCTTCGCGCGCGGGGACATGCGGGAGGAGTCGCGCAGGGCGGCGACGGAGAGGGGGTCGACCTGGGCGACGGTGACGGCGAGGACGAGGTAGGCGGGATCGTCGAGCGCGAGCCACAACACCCCGGCGATCAGGGCCGCTTTGGCGACGACGCCGACCGTCACCGCGAGGCCGATCAGCCCCAGGTGCTCGCGGGCCTCGCGCAGGGAGATGTCGGAGGTGGAGCCGTAGAGGCCGACGGCGAGCAGGAGCATCGTCGCGAACAGGAACGCGCCGGAGCCGCCGACCTCGCCGGTGCCGCTGCCCACCGCCCAGCCTGCCGCCAACAGCGCCAGCAGCAGGCCGAGTTGCCTCATCCGGACGCCAGGACGCGTTCCACGGCCGCCGTCAGTTCGGCTATCCTGAGGTCGGCGTGGAAGACGCGGTCCTGGTTGAGGGTGACGCCGAGGAGGAAGGGCCCGTCGCCGACGGCGGCGTAGTAGAGGGCGCCTTCGTCGACGTCGAGGACGGTGCGGGTGAGGCGGCCGGGCAGGACGGCCTTGAGGGAGTGGTTGAGGCGGGCGACGACGAACGGCAGCCGCTGGGCGATGTCCTGGTAGCGCTCGCGGCGGCTGTCCCGGCCGATGTTGCGGAAGTAGGGGGCGAGCGGGGCGAGTTCGAGGACGTCGACGGCGAGGTGGCCGGACGGGTCGTGGTAGGCGACGTAGTGCAGGTCCTCGGCGGAGAGGGCGGCGGCGCAGGCGGTGAGGAGGGTCTCGGGGTGCGGTCCGACGGCGCCGGAGCGGTCGGTGTGCAGGGCCTCGGTGACGGTCGCCGGGCCGTCCGAACGGCCGCTCGGCGCCGCCCCCTTGAAGCTGTCCTCCTCGAACCCGCCGTAGTTGGGGCCGCGCAGGCGCAGCAGTTCGGCGAACCGGACGGCGAGGCGGGCCATCGCCCGGTCGCCGGACTCGTCGTGCCCGGCGCCGAGCGAGACGCCGGTGAGGTACTCGCCGGGGCGGACGTAGTAGTGGAAGACGGAGGCCGCGCCCAGTCTGAGGACCGTACGGATGAGGCGTCCGCTCTCGGCGGGGCGCAGGGCGCGGTCCATGCGGCCGAGCAGGAAGTTGAGCTGGCGTCCGACACGTATGTACAGCTCGCGGTCGACGGCGGCGTCCTCGGCGACCGACTCCAGGATGTCAACGGAGTAGTTGTAGACGCCCCGGTGGTAGGCGGCGACGTGGTGGAGCCCGTCGGAGTGCAGCGCTTCGGCGCACATCTCGACGAAGTCGTCGCTGGCGGTGGTGACATGGGCCGCGCGCAGGCGCAGCGGGGTCACCACCGAGGTCCTGGTGGCGGTGTCGGTTCGGTCGGGGTCTGCGGTGTCCACCACGCCTCCTCAGGGGCCGCCTGGGCCGAAGCCGGTGCGGAACAGGTCGGGTTCGAGCGCTTCGAGGCCTTCGCGGAACGCCTTGCCGAAGGGGCTCTGCGGGCCGGGCAGCGCCCCCTGGGCGACGGTCTGCGCGGCTCGGGGGTCGTAGGGCAGGTCGAGAACGGTCCGTACTGCCAGTGTGTCCCTGGAAGCCGTGCCTCCAACCCCGTTTGTCGAATTGTGGCCGGGAAGTCGCGGACCGGGACCGGGTCTGTTCGCCACGTATCCCGCGAGCTTGCCCAGCAGCCCCGCGCGCTCCAGGTGGGCGGTGAGTTCGCGTACGGCGGGGTGGGTACGGCCGTCCGGCGGGCCGACGAGGAAGACGTACTCGACGCTCTCGCACACCCGGCGTGCGCACGGCCCCCAGCCGGTGCCGCAGTCGACGAGGAGGCAGCCGGCGACCTCGGCGAGGCTCTCGGCGGCCCGGCCGACGATGTCGGGCAGGTCGGGGCGCGCGGCGAACGCCGAACTCCCCCTGCCGGTCAGGCCGTTGAAGAGGCTCATGTTCTTGCTGCGGCCGTCCCGGGAGCAGAGTTCGCGCAGCAGGGGCTGGGCGACCCGGTCGCGCAGGGCGATCTTCTCCTCGCGGGCGAACCCGAGGAGTCCGCAGCACTGTTCGTCGTCGCGGGCGCGCTGCCAGGAGCCGAGGAGCGAGGTGAGTCCGGCGCTCTCCAGGTCGGCGTCCATGAGGACGACGTCCTGTCCTTTGGGTCCCGTCTCGGCGTCGATCAGCGCTCCGGCGGTGGCCGTCACGAGGCTCGCCCCGGTGCCGCGCCACGGTGAGAGCACCGCGGCCGACCAGGGTTGCCCCCATTCCCGCCCGTTCCTCACGGCCGTGCCCTTCTGTCTCCTTGCTGGTCATCAACTGGTGCCCGGCATCCGGACGCTGACACTCGATCAGATGTACGGCACGTCGATGTCCAGCTCTATGCGCTGTCCGCCGGGCCCGCTGCCGCCGCTCTCGCCGGCGCGGGTCTGGCTGTCCTGGAGGTTGGTCGCGGCGAACGAGGTGAGGGGGTGGTGGTCGCCGCAGCGGACCCTCAGGCGTTCGTAGGTGCGCCGGTCGAGTTCGAGGGCGGCGGCCGACTCCCCTACGAAGACGAGGGCGTTGGCGTGGTCGAGGGCCGCGATGAGCGTCAACGGGTGGTCGGAGCCGAGGGTTTCGGCGAGGCCCTGCCAGCCCTGTTCGCTGAGTTCGGCGACGCCGTCGAGGATGCCGGCGGAGCGCCGGCACAGCGCGAGATCGACCTGGGCGATGCGGTGGAAGGGGTGGCCTTCGTGCCAGCTCGCGTACCCGCGTGCGGTTTCCTCGGCGAGGCGGCAGGCCTGGGCGTGTTCGCCGAGGAGCCTGAGGTCGGCGGCGAGGGCGAGGGAGGCGGCGAGGCGTTCGTGGTGGTCGGGTCCGGCGTAGGCGAGCCAGCCGGCCATGGCGTCGGCGTCGCACTTGCGGGCGGTGCGCAGCCGGTCGGGGTCGTGGCGGCCGGTGCGGCGCAGGGTGGCGGCGAGCGCGCGGCCCGCGTAGAGGGTGACGGGGTCGGACTCGCCGTGGTGGCGTTCGGCGTCCGCGAACGCCTGCCGCAGCTGGGCGAGGGAGGTGGCGTAGTCGCCGGACTCCCGGTAGCGGCAGCCGAGTTGGACGGCGAGGCTGAGGGTGAGTTCGTGGGTGATGCCGAGGACGCGGCGGCTGCGCTCGTAGGTCTCGCGGTGCAGGTCGAGGGCCTCGGCGGTCATGCCGACCATGGCGAGGGAGAGGCCGAGGTTCAGGAAGGCCATCAGGGAGTACGGGTTGTCGGCGCCGAAGACGGTGCTGAGGATGTCGGCGGTCGACTGGTCCTCGGCGAACGCGTCCTGGACCTCGCCGAGCGCGCGCAGTTCGGCGCCCCGGCCGGTGGCGCTGCGCAGCGTGTACGGGTGTTCCAGGCCGAGTTGGGCGCGCAGCCGGTTCAGGGCGCGGTGGTTGACGCGTTCGGCGTCGGCGAAGCGGCCCGCGTCGCGGTGCACGTTGCCGAGTTCGACGGCGAGCCGGAGCGTGAGGATGTCGTCGGTGGCGTCGAGGTCGCCGTGCCGCTCGGTCCAGGTCTCCAGGAGCTGTTCGGCGAGGGTGCGGGCGGGGTCGAGGCGGCGGGCGAGGCGCCGGTGGCGTACCTGGTTGACGAGCCAGCGGCGTACGTCGGTGTCGTCGCTGAGGGCGGCGCCGCTGGGGTCGACGTGCTGGTCGAGTTCCTCGAACACCGGCTGGTGGCGCTCCTCGTCGACCTCCGGGTCGGGCGGGACGAGGGAGGCGAGGACGCGTTGGGTGGCGGCGCGGGACTGCTGGAACTCCTCGGCGGTGAGGGCGTCGCGCAGGAAGCGCAGGCCCATGGGGTCGCCGACGACGCGGCCGACGCCGAAGTCGGTGCGGGCCAGGGCCCGTTGGCCGAGCGCGTGGAAGGCGCGGCCGGCGGTGGCGGGTCCGGTGGGCTCCTCCTCGGGGCACAGCCAGCGCAGGGCGGCGGGGCTGCGCAGGACGTCGAGGGCGGCGCCGGTCGGGGCGAGGTGGGCGAGCAGCAGCAGGAACCGTTCGGCGCTGGGGTGGTCGGCGCGCAGGGACTCCATGGAGACGGCCCAGGTGGCGTGCGCGGCGGCCGGGTAGCCGGGTTCGGAGGCGGCGGCGTGGGCCCCGCCGCCCTCGGCGCGGGTGCGCATGGCGAGGGCGTAGGCGGCGACGGCCTCGCGCAGGGGCGGTCCGGCGTTCTTGATGTAGGCGGCGGCCTGTTCGACGGTCTGCGGGAGGTGCCCGCAGACGGCGAGGATGTCGCGGGCGAGGTCGGCGGGCAACCCCGGGAAGTGCAGGCGCAGTTGCTCGCACGCCTCGGCCTCGGTGGGCATGCCGATCTCGACGGGGCGGCCGGTGGCGTGCCAGTCGGCGGCGTCGGAGGTGATCAGGACATGGCTCGAACCCCCGCCGGGGACGAGCCCGTTGAGATCGGCGGGGCTGCGTACGTCGTCGTACACGAGCAGGAAGCGGTGGTAGTCGCCCCAGCCGCCGGCGAGGGCGTCCAGGGTGCGGGCGACGGCGTCGGTCGCGGAGCGCCGGGCGACGCCCAACCGCTCGCCGAGGGCGGCGAGTTCGTCGCGGACGCAGGTGGCGGAGTCGGCGCGCAGCCACCAGATCGCGTCGTAGTCGGGGGCGAACCGGTAGGCGAACTCCAGGGCGATGCGGCTCTTTCCGACGCCGAGCGGGCCGGTGAGGATCGCCGGGGGCACGGACCGGCCGGGCGGGAACGCGTCGCGCAGTTCGCCGATGCGCTCCTCGCGGCCCTGGAAGGTGGCGCCGCGCGGCGGGGTCTTCCAGATCTTCGGGTTCTGTCCGGGGAAGCGCACCCCGCCCGAACTCGGCGTGCGGGCCTGGCCGTTCTGCGCGAAGTGCTCCAGGAGCAGTTCCTCGGCCTCGCTCTCCCCGAGGTTCTGGAGGTGCGGCCCCTTGAGGTCGCCGAGCGGCGGCCGGACGCGGGTCTCCTCGACCCGCACCGCGACGATCGAGTCGGTCCGGTCCCCCGACCCGAGCCGCCCGGCGGCCCTCAGGTGCTGCTGGATCACGGCGTCCAGCTGGGGCGCGGACTGGAGCGCGGGCGAGACGACGAGGATGGTGTACGAGGGTTTCGCGTCGGCCGGCATGGCGCGCGGGTCCCACTGCGCGGTCGTCTCGCAGCTGATGCCGAGCCGGGCAAGGACGCCGCGGATCCACTCGGCCCACAGCCGGTCGGGGGCGGCGTGCACGATGCGCGCGGTGCGCCGGCCGGGGCTGCGGACCTCCTCGAACCGCTCGGCGAACGTGAGGCGCAGCGGCTCGGGTACGGGGCGGACGCAGGAGATCTTGCCCCGGGTGATCTCCTGTGCGATCCGTACGTACGCGTCGAGTTGGAGGGATTTCGTGCCGGGGCGCAGCGTGAAGGGGACGAGGGTCTCCTCGTAGGCGAACGCCGGGTGGTGCGGGACCTCGACCTGGCCCCAGTACTCGTCGAGGGAGCCGGTGGTGAGAGGGGCGACGAGTCCGGCGAACTGCCGTTCCACGTAGGCTCGTCGGCGTCCCGCCTTGCCTGGCTCGGCGTGCTCGACGCGCATCGGCACGGGCAGGATGCGGATCTCCCGCCCCGTCTCGCGGGCCTGCTGGTGGATCTGGCGGGCGACGGAGGCGGTGCCCTCGATGGACTGGTTGCTCAGGTTGAACCCGGCGACGACGACGTCCGGCAGCCACAGCGTGCACACGGACGCGTTGTCGGAGTGCCCGGTGCGGCTGTCGATCAGGACGTAGTCGTACGGCCCCTGCCGCAGCCGTTCGCGGAGCGTCCCGACGTAGCGGCGGCCCTGGTGCTGGCTGTAGAAGGCGGCCCAGTCGAAGTAGGCGACGCGCTCGCTGTACTGGTCGTCCTGGACGCCGGGGCCGAGGTAGTCGATGGTGCCCGGGGTGCGGAAGTCGCTCCAGCGCATGGTGTCGCGGTGCGGGAGGACGTCGGTGTGCGTCGACAGGAGCCCGGACAGGCGTTGTTCGAAGGTGTCCTCGTCCAACTGCTGCCGGATCAGGGCCTCCACGTCCCGGCCGTAGCCCTGGACCATGTCGACGACGCCCGTCGTGCGGCCCAACTCCGGGTCGTTCAGGAAGGGATGGTAGAAGCGGTGGAGTCCGGGGGACTCCAGGTCCCAGTCGACGACGAGCACGCGGCTGCCCTCGGTCGCCAGGATCCAGGCGACGTTGGCCAGGGCCATCGTGCGTCCCACGCCTCCTTTGTAGGAGTAGAACGTGACTACGGTCGCCGGTTCATGGGCGGCCTCGGCGCCGGGCGGCTCCGGCTCCACGCTGCTCATTGATGCTGCTCCACATGTTCGCGTCAGCCATGCGGTCCGCGGAGGACGGGACGCTCACCGTCCGCCGGGGAGGAGAACCAGGATCTGGTGCGAGGGGGCGAGTCCGGCCGCTCGATCGCGGTCCCCTGGGGGGCCGTCTCCTGTGGCGTACCGGTGCGCCTCAGCCACGGTACCGGTACGGGGGCAAGGTGCACATCCCATGAGACGGCAGACGTACGGGACATAGCCCGGAAAGGAGTGAGGTACCCGACATCATGTGCGGTCATGGTGGGAGGTGTTCGGTCCGCCGCCGAGAGTACCCGGTCCGCGACGTTGCGCAACACCCGTAAGTAGCCGCCCCGCGCGGCCGGGTCGCGGATCAACTGCCCGACTCCGGCGCGGGGATAGTCCGTGCCAGCGGGCCGGCCCGTCTGCCGGGCCGTCTCCTCCACCAGCCGCGCGGGCAGCCCCGCGCTCTGCCACACCACCCCGACCGGCCGCACCGAGGCGTCGCCGGTGCGGTGCAGGCGCCAGCTCAGCCGCTCCTCGAAGACCGAGAGGTCGTAGGTGCAGGAGGGGCTGCGGAAGTACTCCTGGGAGTAGAGGACCACCAGGCAACGGCAGTTCATCGCCGGGACCTCGGACGGCGGGGCGAGCGCCAGATCACTGCGGCGGTGGTCGGCGAGGAGTCCGTCGTACCCCGGCGCGCGGTCGGTGCGCCCCCGGATCTCGGTCTGGAGATCCGCGTGGAAGTGCTCGACGTCCCGTCGCCCCGCGCCCTCGACCGCATGGCTGACGTAGAAGTACGGCACCATGCTCGCCTCCCCCCGGCCCAGCCCAGGCCCTTGCGTTCCCTTTGATCAATGCAACGGCTCTACCCCGGCGGGCATCCCCATGGTAGAGGGATTCCCTTGACCTGTAACGGGGTTGTGACGGTCTTTCACCAGTGCGAGCAGACTGTCGTTCACGCGTTCGCCGACATGCGCGATGAACGCCTTGAGGTCGGCGCAGTAACAGGACGGGTTGTCGTACCCGTTGGCGGTCCGGTACCGGTGCGCCCGCAGCCCGCCACCGCACACGCGTACGACGGGACAGTCCCGGCACTCGCCGCACAGCCCGCCGATCCCCGCCCGCTCGGCCGCGAACCCCGGGTGCGCTGCGGCCTCGTCGAGGCTGTGCCGGGCGACCTGGAAGCCGGTGCTCGCGGCTCCCTCGTGGACGGCCTTGAGGATGTCGTTCTGCTCGATGGCGCCGTCGGGCTGGATCACGACGACGTCGGAGCCGCCGACTCCCCATACTTCGGTGCCACTCGACCCGCCCAGTAGGACGTCCACCAGCGAGTCGAACATCCGTACCGGGACCTCGCGGACCGGCGCGTCGAACCAGCGGTCGAAGACCGCCGCGAGCCAGCGGGCGTACGGGGTGTCCCCTAAGGCGAGGCCGGGCGGCGGGTGTTGGCGGGTGCCGAGCGGCAACAGGAGGTCCAGGGACGGGGGTTGCTGCTTCAGGAGGGCCTCGTACGTCTCCACCGGGTCGGCTTCGAGGTCGACCGTGCACAGGAGTCCGGCGTACCGGGACGGGTGTGCGCGCAGCAGCTCCAGCGCTTTCAGTACGTCGTCGTACGTCCCCCGGCCCGAGGCGCGCCGCCGGCGCCGGTCGTGCGCCTCCCGCGTTCCGTCGAGGCTGACGCCCGCGCGGATGCCGTACCGGTGGAAGACGTCCAGCCAACTCGGGCTGATCTGGGCGCCGTTGGTCTGGACGACGAGGTCCAGGGGGGTGTCCAGGCCGTGCCACCGGTCGTGCAGCGCCTGCGCGAAGTGCGCCAGGCGGCGCGGGCCCGCGAGGAGGGGCTCGCCGCCGTGGAGCATGACGCGGGCCCGGGGCGGGCGGTGCGCGCGGACGTGGTCCGCGATCCGACGGGCCGTCAACTCCCGTACCGCGTACGGCATCGCGCGGGGCTGGGTGGACCAGCCGGTGTCGCGCAGCGCGTAGACGTAGCAGTCGGGGCAGGCGAAGTCGCAGCGGGAGTGCAGCTTGACGACGAACTGGGAGAAGGTGACCGGGAGTTGAGTGGTGGCGGGGCGCGTGTCAGACGGCACTGTGCCACCCCGGCGGGGTCTGCGGGCCGCTCCTGGTCCGGCGTAGGAGTGCCTCGACGATCGGGGAGCGCGCGAGGCCGGACAGCCGGTCGGCGGGCACAGCCCCGGCCAGCTCGGCTAACTCGCCCCGTTCCCGCCTGCCTTCACGGCCGTTCTCGGTGCTCTTCACGCCAGACTCCGTTCCCCCCGAGCCCCCGCGCTCGCGCCGGGACCGGCCTTGGACCCTGCTAAAGTCCGGGACTCGTGAGACGTCGGCGAATATCTCCCCGTACGCCTGACGTGTGCCCGTACGCCTGACGTGTGCGCCCGCCAGGCACTCTTCACTGTACCCAGGGCGGCCTGGGAAGCCTATCCTCAAGAAGAGCGGGGGGTCCCGGCCCGACCGGCGGCAGTCTGCGAGGGGCGCGTGGATCGATCCGTCAACTACTTCTACACCAGCTGCACCCGCGGTGACGGCTGGCCGTCGCTCAGCCGCTTCCACGCCGACCTGGAGTACCGGCTCAAGGCCCAGGAGGGCCTGTGGGTGGCCGGTGTCCTCGGACCGCAGACGGGCTCGGGCCCGGTGTTGCAGAGCGGGGTCGCGCAGGTCGGCGTGATGGTCGCGCTGTACTCCCCGGAGTACTTCCGCGACGGCGACCGCGGCCTGGAATGGGCGGTGTTCCGGCGCCGCATCCGGGGCCAGGAGTACCTCACGCACGAACCGCTCGCCGACTGCCTGATCCCCCTCGTGTGGAAGCCGGTGCCCCCGCGCGAACGCCCCCGGGACACGCCGGACCCCTGGCCGTTCCTCGCGGAGCTGCCCGGCGCCGACTCCGAGGCCGGCCGGCTGTACGAACGGCGGGGCCTGTCGGGGCTGATGCAGTCCCAGCTGCCCGAGGCGGGAGACCTGTACGTCGCTCTCCTCGGCCTGCTCGCGCGGCGGATCGCGATGGTGCGGCGCTTCGGCCTCGGCCCCCTCGAAGGGGACGAACTGCGCACGGTCGCACCGGCGTTCGGCACGACGCTGGCGCCCGCGTCCACCGGGCACGTCCGCCGGACCGTCCCGGGCGGCGACCTGGTGACCCACGGCTCGGTCAACGGCGGCTACCTGAGCTACTCCGACGTCGGCCACCGGGGCGGCGGCCCGCCGGGCGGCCCGGCCGCCGAACTGCGGTCCGTCGCCATCAGCTACGTCGGCGCCGACCAGCCGTGGGCCGACTGGATGCAGGAGGTGCTGGAGGAGGACACCGGCTCGGTCGTCCACCAGGTGCGCTGGCGCACGGAGTTGGAGCCGCTGTCGGAGGCGGTCGCGCGGGCGCGGGAGGAGGGCTCACGGATCGTCGTGGTGTTCTCGCGCAGCTACTTCACCGCCGGCGCGCCCGACCCCTACCAGTGGGAGGAGGTGTTCCTCGGCGAGGACGCGGCGGATCTGATCCCCGTTCAGATCGACGCCGAACCACGGCCGTTGCTGGTACGCCGGGGCGTTCCGGTCGTCCAGCTCACCGGCTCGGACGAGGGGCAGGCCCAGCTCCTGCGCGACATGGTCCACGACGCGGGCCCGACCGTACCGGGGCAGCGCGAGGGAGACGCGCGGTGACCCTGCCCCTGCCGCTGCCGCGCTCGGCCCGCTCGGCGACGGCACCGCCGCCGATATCCAACATCCCCGAACTGGGACTGCCGTTCACCGGCCGGGACGAACAGATCGCCCAGCTCACCAAGTTGTTCTCGCGGTACGGCCATGTCCTGCTGCACGACGCCGAGTCGGGGCAGGGATTCGGCAAGACCCAGATGGCGATCGCCTATTGCCGCCGGTTCACCCGGCGCTACGAGGTGGCCTGGTGGTTCGAGTGCTTCGGCGAGACCGACGACGACCGGCTGCTCGCCCTGATCGAGACACAGGAGCAGGAACTGCGCGAGCGCTGCGCGCGGACGCCCGGCGGACCGCCGAAGCCCAGACCCGACAGCAAGTGGCTGTTCGTGTACGACAACGTCTCCGACCCCGACCGCATCTACGAGCACTTCCTCCCCGGCACCGGGCACCGCCTCGTCACCTCCCGCACCAAGGGCCTCACCTGGGGCGACAACTGCCTCGCCCTCGGCGGACTCAGCCCGACGATCGCCGAGGCGCTCCTCCTCGAACACGCCGACAGCCTCACCGGCGAACAGGCCGAGCACCTCGCCCGCCGCGCGAAGGGCCACCCCGGCACCCTCCTCACGACCGCCGAGATCGTCTACCAGTTCGGCTACGAGGGCTACCTGGACCAGCTCGGCCCCACCACCCCGCCGCGCGGCACCCCGGTTCCCGGCGCCGGCAGCCTCCTCGACCCCACCGACAAGCGCACCCTCATCGAGGCCATCGTCCGCTCCCCCGTCAACGGCACGCGCGAGACCTTCGACCTGTGGGTCCAGTCCATCCAACTCGCCGTGAAACCCCTGCTGCTCGCCCCACTGGTCGACGGCGGCTCCGCCCGCAACCGCGTCATCGCCATCGTCAACGAGGCCGCCCCCTCACCGGTGATCCTCACCGCCCTCGCCGACGCCCTGGAGGAACAGGGCGACAACGAGGCGACCCGCGTCGTACGCCACCTGGTGGACAAGGCGATCAAGAACTGGCGCACGAACGGCCACAGCTGACACCGTCCCCCGCACGTTCCCCGAACAGGGCGACACCCGGGGGCATTTCGGGCACACTCGGGGAGGGCCGCACGGGAGGACGGGGAACGGCGGGGGACGGCGGTTGGTGCACAGGGCCCTGCGAGAGCCCTCCGCGCTCCGCAACTCGCCGTGCAGGCCCACGACTTCGGGGAGGATCCGTGACCGACCGACCGCCGTTCTTCTTCACCAGCTACGCCGAACGCCGCGCCGACAGCGACCTGGTGGAGCAGTTCCACGCCCGGCTCCAGCGGGAGGTGGAGATCAAACGCGGGCGCTCGGCCCCGACCGAGGGATTCCTCAACACCGGTTCCCTGCGCCTCGGCCAGGGCTGGCGCGCGAAGATCGGTACGGCGCTGGGGCGGACCAGATTCCTGGTCGTCCTGCTGACGGACGACTACCTGGCGAGCCCCTGGTGCGCACGGGAATGGGCGGTGGTGAAGGCCCGCGCGGGGCTCGCGGCGCCGGAGGAACCGGTGGCCATCCTGCCCCTCTTCTGGACCGGCATCAGCCGCGAACTCCCCCAGGACGTCGCCGACTTGCAGCTCCGGATGGCGACGCTCGGCGCGGCGTACACGGACCGGTGCCTGGTCGACCTGATGCGGGACGCCCCTCAGGCGTACGAGAAGCTGGTGATCGGCCTGACGGACCACATGATCGAGCAGGCGGCGACCCGACTACCGGAGATGGACGCGGAGTCGGCGGCGTCCTACCCACCGGCGTTCGGGCTGACGGCGCCGGAGAAGGAAGTAGAGGAGGCAGCACCGGAGGTGAAGTCAACGCCGGTCGCCGACCTCGGCGCATCAGCGTCCCCGGCCGACGCCTTCAAGAAGACCGACCTCATCGAAGCCTTCGTCCGCTCCCCCATCTCGGGCTCTCGCGAGACCTACGACCTCTGGCTGGAGTCCGTCCGACTCCTCGTCTTCCCTGTCCAGTTGGCCCCCGGCACAGACTCCGGCACCCTGCGCAACCGCGTGATCGCTCTGATCAACTTCGCCTTGCGGCAGAAGACCCCGCACGTCCTCCTCGCTCTGGCCGAAGCCCTCGAAGAGCTGGGCGACGACGAGGCGACCCACGAAGTGCGCCGCCTCGTCGTCGCCCAGCTC
>NZ_LIRL01000726.1 GCF_001419795.1 Streptomyces niveiscabiei | reverse complement strand
GCCGTACCGTCGCGCGGGGGCTGAAGGCGGTCGGGGTGGGGGTGGCGCTGGTGGGGCGGGTGCCGAGGACCGGGATACACGGCCCCGGCGACCTGGACCGGCTGCTGGCGCGGGCCGAGTGGGTCGTCGCGGCGGCGCCGCTCACTCAGGCGACGCGGGGGATGTTCGACGCGCGCCGGTTCGGCGTGATGCTGCCGTCGGCGCGGTTCGTGAACGTGGCCCGGGGCGAGCTGGTCGACGAGGCGGCGCTGGCCGAGGCGCTGCGCCGGCGGTGGATCGCGGGGGCGGCGCTCGACGTGTTCGCGCGCGAGCCGCTCGGCCGGGACAGCCCGCTGTGGGACGTACCGGATCTGCTCGTGACGCCCCGGGCGGGCGGTGCCTTCGTGGGGCAGCACGACCGGCTGGCCGCGCAGTTCGTGGAGTTGTGGGAACGCAGGGAGGCGGGAAGACGGCTGGTGAACGTGGTGGACAAGGCCCGCGGGTACGTCCCCGGCCACTGACACCCGCCGCCGCTGCCGTAGATATTTCCGCTCGGAGTACGCGGTGCGACCACGCGACCGCCAGGCGTGCCCACGTCAAGCGTGCAGGTCCGGGCTCCGGTTCATGTCAAAGGCATATGCCGTTCGAACGTTGCCGCACGTGGGAGGCCCTACGGTCACCCCACGTTCTCGTCAACACCCCCTCCGTATCCGGCGGTTGGCGGTTATCGTGGAGGAGATCCGCTACCCGGATCACGGCCTGAAAGCGACCGCAGGGGGAAAACCGTGGCGCTGAAGCACGAGCCGACCACGCCGTACCACTCCGCGCGGGAGGCGCTCTGGGTCCTGGAGACCATCGCCAGGCACTCCGACGGCGTCACCGACACCGCGCTCGCCCGCCGCACCGGCCTCGGCGACCGCAGACTGACCCCGCTCTTGCGGATGCTCCGCCGCGAGGGGTACGTCGAAAGGACTACGGACGGGGCGTACGTGACGGGCGCCGTCCTCACCCGCCTCGCTTCCGCGCAGGACCGGGAGAGCGCCCTGCGCGAGAAGCTCCAACACACCCTGGACCGGCTGCGGGACTCGGTCGGCGCGGCGGTCTACATCAGCCGGTACGTCGACGGCGAGATACGGGTCGACCAGTACGCCGCCGGACCTACCACTCCCGTGGTGCACGAGTGGGTGGACTTCCGGTACTCCGCGCACGCGACCGCGATCGGCAAGAGCCTGCTGGGGCAGCTGGACCGCGAGGGGCGCCGGGACCATCTCTCCCGCCACAAGATGGCCCGCCTCACCTCGCGCACGATCACCAGCGACAAGCTGCTGCTGTCCCGGCTGGAGGCCCAGCCCCCGAGTAGTCCCGTACTAGACCTCCAGGAGTACGCCGTGGGGACGGTCTGCGCGGCCGTGCCGATCACCGACGGCTCGTCCGTGGGGTGCCTCGCGCTGTCCCTGCCGGTCTCGGACGCGCACCGGCTGAGGCAGGCGGCGGACCGGCTGCACCGGCACGCGACGCCGCTGCTGCTGTCGCTGGCGATCTGAGGGTGTTCCCGCGGGGTTCCGGGAGGGGCCCCGCCCATGGTCAGGAGCACCCCTCGGGACCAGGTAGTATTTTCTCTGTCGCCGGGAAAAGCAGGACAAACCGGCGAGAGTCACGCGCCGCTAGCTCAGTTGGTTAGAGCAGCTGACTCTTAATCAGCGGGTCCGGGGTTCGAGTCCCTGGCGGCGCACATCGGAAGGGCCCTTCGCTCCGGCGAGGGGCCCTTCGGCATGCCCGGGCGCACCCGTCGTACCTGTCGTACTCGTAGCTCTCCGGTACGCCCCCTCCCCCGGCATCCGCTCCCACACCGGGTCCCCGCACGCCACCCCCTCCCGCCGCAGCCGCGCCCGCTGGATCTTGTTCGTCGCCGTCACCGGCATCCACTCCAGCACCCGCACGAACCGGGGCGCCATCTTCGTCCCCAGGTCGGGCTGGGCGCTCAGGAACGCGGCGAACGACTCCGGCTCGAACCTCCCGGCGATCGCCGCCATCACCTGGTCCCCGGTCACCGGGTCGGGCACCGCGTACACGGCCACGGCGTCGGCGCCGTCGTACCGCGCGAGGATCGACTCGATCAGCGCCGCCGCGAGGTTCTCCCCGTCCACCCGGATGCGGTCGTCGCCGCGTCCGGCGAAGTAGAGGTAGCCGTTCCCGTCGCGGTAGAAGAGGTCGCCGGTCCAGTACGCACCGTCGCGCCGGCGTTCGGCCTCGGCGGCGGGGTTGCGCCAGTACCCCTCGAAGGGGTTAGGGCCGTGGTTGACCAACTCCCCTATCGCCTCGGTGCCGTTGAGGAGTTCTCCGGTCGGCCCGAAGACGGCGGGCGGGCATTCGGCGTGCGTCTGCGGGTTCCGTACGACGAGACCGGGCACGGCAGGACCGACCGCGCCGACGGGCGTCCCGGGCGCCCACTGGATCGCCGCCCCGCCCTCGCTGGACCCGTACCCCTCCACCAGCCGTGTGCCGAACCGGAGTTGGAACGCCGCCGCGTCGACGGCGCCCGCCTCGGTGCCGAAGCCGAGCCGAAGCCGGTGGTCGCGGTCCTCGTCCGGGCGGGGCGGCGTGGCCAGGACGTACTGGATCGCCCGGCCGACGTAGGTGAAGTACGTGGCCCGGTAGCGGCGTACGTCGTCGAGGAAGCCGGAGGCGGAGAAGCGGGAGCGCAGGGCGATGCCGGCGCGGGCGGTGAGGGCGGGGGCCCAGCCGGCCATGACGGCGTTGCCGTGGAACATCGGCATGCACAGGTAGTGGACGTCGTCCTCCTCGACCGCGAACTGCTCGGCGAGGCGGCGGCCGGCCGCCGCGAGACGTCCCTGCGTACAGATTGCCGCCTTGGGGGCGCCTGTTGAGCCGGAGGTGAAGTAGAGGAGGAGGCGGTCGGTGGGCTCGGCGGCGCTGCGGTGGAGGGCGGTCGCCGTGAACTGCCCCAGGAGGGTGCTGTATTCGTCCGTCCCGGTGACCAGGAGGCGGACGCCGGGGAGGTCCAGGCCGCGCAGGAGCGGGAGTTGGGACGGTTCGGTGATCAGGAGGGCGCAGTCGGTGTGGAGGATGTCGCGGGCCAGGTCGGGGCCGCGGTGGGTGGGGTTGATGCCGGCGACGGCGGCTCGTGCGAGGGCGGCGGCCGAGAGCCAGTGGACGAACTCCGGTGTGTTGTCGAGGAGTACGCCGAGGTGCGGGGGTGCGTCCGGCGGGAGCAGGGCGGTGAGCAGGGCCGCCCGGGTGGAGGCTTCGCGGGCGAGGTCGTGGTGGGTGAGGACGGTGTCCCGCCACCACAGGGCGGGGCGGTGGTCGGCCCAGCCCTGGGCGACGAGTTCGGCGGTCGTGGCGGCGCGCTCCGTGGACTCCATGGCGGAGCACGGTAGTTGACGTACCGTCAGATGAGGATGGTCACGGCGTGGGGAAGTCGGTCGGGAAGTCGGCGGGGAGGTCGTCCGGGCCGCTGCCGAAGACTCCGTCGGCCAGGTCGAAGAAGGTGTGCACGCCGATCATGAAGGCGACGCAGACCGCCGCGAACACCCCGAGGAAGGCGAGCAGTACGCCGGACTCGGCCATGAGGCGGCCCCGCATGGGCGGCAGCGCGGTCGCCCGCTCCGGGTGCTCGGGGGTGTAGTGGACGGTGACGTAGTCGCCCTCGATGACGGTCCCCGGGCCGTTCTTCTCCTCGAAGCGGACGGGGCGGCCGTCGGCGGCCGTGAACTCGTAGACGTGGTGCAGGGTCGTCCGGGTGCGGTGGTACTCGCCGGCGTCGCTCCTGGTCGTGGTGTACGTGCGCAGACAGCGGCCCTCGGCGGTGAAGCCGCTGTTCCAGGCGGCGCTGATGCGCCGGGAGCGGAGGACCACGATGGCGGCCATGGCGAGGGCGCCGGCGAGCATGAGCGACGGGACGAGGTAGAAGATGACGTCCATGGCGGTTCCCCCGGGTGTGCTGGTCGGTGCACAGGCGTGCCGGTCGGTGCACGTGTCGGGAACGTACCCCTGAGGTACTACGGGTTGCCTCAGGGGAAGCTCAGAGTTCCGGGCGATACCTCGGGACTACCCCCTCGGAGCTACCCCTTCAGACGTACCCCCTCGGTACTACCTCCCCGGTACCGCTCCGGGGCTCCCCCTGGAGCAGTCACCCTCCGGCCTCCCCCCGCCCCGCGCAGAACGCCACGGTGAGGTCCTTCACCAGCGCCTTGCGCTCGTAGTCGTCCAGTTCGACCAGGCCGCGCATGGTGAGCCGGGTGACCGTGTCCTCCACCGAGTCGACGACCGACGTGAGGACCGAGGCCCGGTGCTGCGCGTCCAGCGCGGCGATCCGGCGGCGGTGCATCGCGGCGGCGACCTCGGGGGCGTACTCGACCCGGACGGGCTGGACGGAGTACACCTCGAGGCCGATGGCCCCCGCGTCCGCCGCGACCAGCCGGGTCAGCGCGTCCCCGGCGGTCTCGACCGGACCGCGCCCGGCGCCCGGCATCTCCACCGGGATCCGCGCGAGCGCCGCCTCGACGCATTCGCGCAGGTAGGTCTCATGGTCCTCGACCCCGAGCGTGGCCCGCGCGGTGTCGCGCACCCGCCACACGACGAGGACGACGGCCCGCAGCGCGACCCCGCTGCCGTCGGCGGCCGGCATCGGCTCGCTGCGCCAGTGCCGCAGCCGTACGTCGACCCGGCGGCGCAGCAGGAGGGGGTTCACCCACATCAGCCCCGTACGCCGGACGGTCCCCCGGTACCGGCCGAACAGCCCCAGCACCCACGCCCGTCCGGTCCGGCCGCGCGCGAGCCCGCCGAACCCGAACAGGCCGAGCGCCCCGGACCCGGCGTAGGCGGCCCACTGGGCGAGGCCGAGGCCCGTCCCCGTGTACATCGGAAGGTGGAGGGCCTCGGACGCGAGGTGCGGGAGGACGCCGGCCCACCAGGAGGTGGCGACGCAGCCCGCGGCGCCGCAGGTGCCGGCGAGGACACCGACGGTTCCGGGGAGGACCCGCGCGGGGCGCTCCACCAGGGCGGGGTCGACCTGGGCGGCCGGACGGGGGGTGCCCT
>NZ_LIRL01000725.1 GCF_001419795.1 Streptomyces niveiscabiei | reverse complement strand
CGGCACCGCTGAAAACCCTCACTGGAGGGGCGGAGGTGAGGCGGATGCTGGACGCCGGTGAGCGGATGGGTGCCGAGGAGCTGCGGGACACGCAGCTGCGGCGGCTGCGGTGGTCGCTGCGGCACGCGTACGACAACGTGCCGTTCTACCGGGACGCCTTCGACAAGGCGGGCCTGCGTCCGGAGGACTGCGCGTCGCTGGACGATCTCGCGCGGTTCCCGTTCACCGCGAAGGCGGATCTGCGGGCGAACTATCCGTACGGGATGTTCGCGGTCGACCGGCGTGAGGTGCGGCGGCTGCACGCGTCGAGCGGGACGACGGGCGTGCCGACGGTCGTCGGGTACACGCGGGCCGATCTCGATCTGTGGGCGGACCTCGTGGCCCGGTCGATCCGCGCGGCGGGCGGGCGGCCGGGGGACGTCGTCCATGTGGCGTACGGGTACGGCCTGTTCACGGGCGGGCTCGGCGCGCACTACGGGGCCGAGCGGCTCGGCTGTACGGTCGTCCCCGCGTCCGGGGGCATGACGGGCCGGCAGGTCCAGCTCATCCGGGACCTGGAGCCGCGGGTCATCATGGTCACGCCCTCGTACATGCTGACGCTCCTCGACGAGTTCGAACGGCAGGGCGTCGATCCGCGCTCCACCTCGCTGGAGGTCGGGGTGTTCGGGGCGGAGCCGTGGACGGAGGAGATGCGGCGGGAGATCGAGGAGCGGTTCGGGATCGACGCGGTCGACATATACGGGCTGTCCGAGGTCATCGGCCCCGGGGTCGCGCAGGAGTGCGTCGAGACGAAGGACGGCCTGCACGTCTGGGAGGACCACTTCTACCCCGAGGTCGTCGACCCGGTGACCGGCGAGGTGCTGCCGGACGGGGCGGAGGGCGAGCTGGTCTTCACGTCCCTGACGAAGGAGGCGATGCCGGTCGTCCGCTACCGCACCCGCGACCTGACGCGGCTGCTGCCCGGTACGGCCCGCGCCTTCCGCCGGATGGCGAAGGTCACCGGCCGCAGTGACGACCTGGTGATCCTGCGCGGCGTGAACCTCTTCCCCACGCAGATCGAGGAGATCGTCCTGCGCACCCCGGGGGTCGCGCCGCACTTCCAGCTCCGCCTGACCCGCGAGGGCCGCATGGACGCGCTCACCGTCCGCGCGGAGGCCCGTCCCGACGCGGCTCCCGGGGACCGGCGTACGGCGGAGGCGGCGATCGCCGCGGCCGTCAAGGACGGGATCGGCGTCACGGTGACGGTGGAGGTCGTCGACCCCGGGACCCTGGAGCGGTCGGTCGGAAAGATCCGCAGGATCGTGGACCTCAGGCCCCGCTGAGCCTGTCTCGCAGCTCCCGCTTGAGGATCTTGCCGCTGGCGTTGCGGGGGAGGGCGTCCACGAACACGATCCGCTTCGGGGCCTTGAAGTGGTCCAGTCTCTCGCGGGCGTGGGTGAGGAGTTCGGCCTCGGTGACCTCGCCTCGCGGGACGACGACCGCGGTGATCGCCTCGATCCACTTCTCGTCCGGCAGGCCGATCACGGCTGCCTCGGCGACCGCCTCGTGGGTGTAGAGCGCGTCCTCGACCTGGCGGGAGGCAACGAGGACGCCGCCCGTGTTGATGACGTCCTTCACGCGGTCAACGATCGTGTAGAAGCCGTGGGCGTCCTTGACCGCGAGGTCGCCGGAGTGGAACCAGCCGTCCCGGAAGGCCGCTTCGGTCTCCTCCGGCTTCTCCCAGTACCCGTCGCACAGCTGCGGCGACCGGTACACGATCTCCCCGGCCGTCCCGTCGGCCACCTCCTCGCCGTTCTCGTCGACGACCTTCGCGTCCACGAACAGGACCGTGCGCCCGCACGAGTCGAGGCGGCCCTTGTGCTCGTCCGGTGCGAGGACCATGGCGAGGGGGCCGATCTCGCTCTGGCCGAAGCAGTTGTAGAAGCCGAGCTTCGGGAGGCGTGCCCGCAGCCGCTCCAGGACCGGGACCGGCATGATCGACGCGCCGTAGTACGCCTTGCGCAGCCCGCCGAGGTCGCGGGCCGTGAAGTCCTCCCGGTTCGCGAGGGCGATCCACACGGTGGGCGGGGCGAACAGGCTGTCCGCGCGGCCCGTCTCGATCAGCTCGAACAGGCGGTCCCCGTCGGGCGCGTCGAGGATGACGTTCGTCGCCCCGACCGCGAGGTACGGGAGCAGGAACACGTGCATCTGCGCGGAGTGGTACAGCGGCAGCGCGTGCGCGGGCCGGTCCCCGGCACTGAGGTCGAGCGCCGCGATCGCGCTCAGGTACTCGTGGACCAGCGCGCGGTGGGACATCATCGCGCCCTTGGGCAGGGCGGTCGTCCCGGACGTGTACAGCAGCTGGACCAGGTCCTCGGCGCGCGCCCCCTCCCCGTCGTACGGCGCGGCCGTGGCGAGCCGGTCGAGGAGTGAGCCGTCGGTGTCCCTGAGCGCCAACTGCCGTGTCCCGTCCGGGAGGTGGCGCGCGAGGTCGGGGTCGGTGAGGACGAGGGTGGTGCCGGACTGGGTGACCAGGTAGGCGAGGTCGTCGCCCGTGAGGTTCTGGTTGACCGGGACGTGGACCAGGCCCGCCCTGGCGCAGGCGAGGAACGCGATGAGGTAGGCGTCGGAGTTGTGCCCGTAGGCCCCGACCCGGTCCCCCTTCACGAGGCCCTCGGCGAGGAGGACGGCCGCCGCGCGGGAGACCGCGTCGTCGAGTTCCTCGTAGGTCCAGGTGCGGTCGCGGTACTCGATGGCGACACGCGCCGGGGTACGGCCGGCGCTGCGCCGCAGCACCCCGTCGACCGTGGTGCTGGCCTGTCCTGACGTCATGGGGGTGATCCTGGGTGTGCCGCGTTGACTGGTCAAGTCGGGTGGAGGGAAGGGGCGGAGCGGGCGCGGCCCCCGCCTCTCACTCCAGCCGGCCACCGACCCCCGTCCTCCCTTCCGGTACCCCCACCAGCGTCACCAGCGTCCGCTCCCGTATCTCCTCCCCCAGCACCCCGGCCACCGCGTCGGTGATCGCGCCGACCAGCCGGGCCGGTGCCTCGGGGACGTCCGGGTGCCGGTAGGCCCCCTCCCTCATGCTCAGCGTGATCTGCGGCGTCGCCCCGCCCGTCACCACTCCCCCGGTTCCCCTCCGGTTCGCCGGGACGCCGATCAGGTCCACCCCCACCAGCTTGCGGAAACCGTCCCCGAAGACGGATCCCACCGCGTCGGTGAGGGCGACGATCAGCTCCGTCTCCCGGCCCGTGAGGGCCTCCTCGCCCAGATGGACGATGCAGTGCGGCATCACGAGTCCCCTTCTCGCAGGCGGCATGCGTACGATGTCCGCCAGATTGCCTTGCCGAACAAAATAGCTTTGCTACCAAAGATAAAGGAACGGGAGCCGCCTGTCCATGCCCCCAGACGACAACACCGGCGTCGACCCCGCCGTCCGCGAACTCCTCCTGCTGATGCCCCGCCTGGTCGGACGGGCGAAGAAGCTCCCGGTACCGGAGGCGCTCCAGTCGCTCTCCCTGGCCCCCCGGCACCTCTCCCTGCTCTCGTACCTCCTCTTCGACGGCCCGATGACGGTGAACGAACTCGCGGCACGACTCGGTGTCGCCCCCACGACCGTCAGCCTCCTGATCGGCGACCTGAGCAGGAAGGGCGTCCTGGAGCGCCGCGAGGACGAACGCGACCGGCGGCGCCGGATCATCGCCCTGTCCCCCGACCACGAACCGGCGATCACGGCATGGCTGGCCCCGGGCGCGGCGGCCTGGCGCCGGGTCCTGGCACCGCTGACCCCGCTGGAGCGCCGCCTGTTCGTGAACACGCTGCTGGCGTACGAGTCGGAGGTGGGCGAGGAGCCGACGTGAGGGGCGCGGGGAGGCACCGGCACGGCTCCCGACCGGCGCGACCCCCAACCGGCGCGGCCCTCGACCGGCACGGCCCCCGTCCGGCGCACCCCCCGAC
>NZ_LIRL01000724.1 GCF_001419795.1 Streptomyces niveiscabiei | reverse complement strand
GCCCTGCGGGCGGCGGTGGCGGGCGGCCGGCACAGGTGAACACCCCGACCGGCCGGCACAGGTGAACGCCCCGGCCACGACACCCCCGGGCCCCCACAGCTCAGGGCACCTCCGGCCCTCGCATCTCAGGGCACCCCGAGCCCCCGCGTCTCAAGGCACCTCCGGCCCCCCGAACTCCTCCATCGCATCGATCAGCCACCGCCCCAGATAGTCCGCGAACGACGCCCGCGGAAACAGCCGGTACGTCGGCGCATCGTCCACCTGCCACAGCAGAACCGGCACCGGGCCAACCGTCGTCAACACCGCCCGCCCCGGCCCGAATTCGCGGGGATGGAGATCCAGCGGGCAGCCCTTCTCCAGGACCGCGCGGGCGCTGGGCCCGGCGAGTTGGAGAGTGGTGCGGTTGGCGGAGAGGTCGACGACCGAGCCGGGATCGGTGCCGAGGGCTTCCTTCAAGTCGGCGGTGAGCGAGGAGAGTTCGGGCGCCGAGATGACCAGCCACTCGTCCGGTCCCGCCCACGTGACCGTATGCGGACCGGACGTCGTCGTACGGCCGCACTCCCTGGGAAGGGCCGCGCCCAGCGTCTTCTCGATGCGCGCCGCCGCCTCCGAGGCCGGGTTCACGCGGACGTTCACCATCGTGAGGAACGGGAGTTCCGTCAGCGAGACGCCGCGCGGGCCCGTCACCGTCGCCGCTGACAGGGCTTCCTTCAGGTGGGCCAGCGGGCTGACCGCGAGTTGTTCAGCCATCTCGGCGGGTCCCTTCGGGGTCGTAGAGGACGAAGTCGGTGACCTCGACGGGGATCAAGGTGTCACCGACGGGGGCGAGGAGGGTTTCGCCGTGGCGGTCGCGTCCCCCGGACACCATCGCGAGGGCGAAGGGGCGGCCGAGGGCCGGGCTGTGGTAGCTGGAGGTGACGTGGCCGAGCATGGGGACGGGGATCGTGTCCAAGTCGGTGTCCGGGGCGAGGAGTTGGGTGCCCTCGGGGAGCCGGGTCGTCCGGTCCGCCGGGAGCAGGCCGACCAGGTGCTTGCGGTCGGCGCGGACCGTGTCGGGCCGGGAGTACGACCGCTTCCCGACGAAGTCCTTCTGCTTCGACACCACCCACGCCATCCCCGCGTCCTGCGGAGTGACCGTCCCGTCGGTGTCCTGCCCGACGATGATGTACCCCTTCTCGGCGCGCAGGACGTGCATGGTCTCGGTGCCGTAGGGGGTGATCCCGTACGGCTGCCCGGCGGCGTGGACCTGCTCCCAGACCGAACGCCCGTACCAGGCGGCCACGTTGATCTCGTAGGCGAGTTCGCCGGAGAAGGAGATGCGGCAGATCCGGGCCGGTATCCCGGAGGCGAGCGTGGTCTCGCGGAACGCCATGAAGGGGAACGCCTCGTTGGAGAGGTCGACGTCCGGCGCCAACTGGCCAACGACGTCACGGGACTTGGGTCCGACGACGGCGATGGTCGACCACTGTTCGGTCACCGACGTGCAGTACACGTCGAGTTCGGGCCACTCCGTCTGGAGCCACTCCTCCAGCCAGTCGAGGACTCCGGCGGCGCCACCGGTCGTGGTGGTCATGAAGTACCGCTCGTCGTCGAGGCGCAGGGTCACCCCGTCGTCGAAGATCATGCCGTCGGGCTTGCACATCACGCCGTAGCGGGCGTTGCCGGGCTTCAGTTTCTTGAACGCGTTGGTGTAGATCCGGTTGAGGAACTCCCCCGCGTCGGCGCCGCGGATCTCGATCTTCCCGAGGGTCGAGGCGTCCATGAACCCGACGCTCTCGCGGGTGGCGCGGCACTCGCGGGCGACGGCGGCGTCCATGTCCTCCCCGTCCAGCGGGTAGTACCGGGGCCGCTTCCACTGCCCGACGTCCTCGAACACGGCGCCGTGCTCGACATGCCAGTGGTGCACGGACGTCATCCGCTCCGGGTCGAACAACTCGCCGCGCTCACGCCCCGCGAGGGCCGCGAAGGCGACCGGCGTGTACGGCGCCCGGTAGGCCGTCGTGCCGATCTCCCCCGGCTCGCCCCCGAGCACCGACGCGATCACGCCGATCGCGTTGACCCCGGACGTCTTGCCCTGGTCGTTGGCGGTCCCGAGCGAGGTGTACCGCTTGACATGCTCGACTCCCCGCATCCCGGCGCCGGTCGAGCGCAGCACGTCGGCGACCGACACGTCCCGCTGGAGATCGACGAAGTGGTCGTCGTACGACTCGGCGGGCACCGTCCACAACGCCCGTACGGACGACGCCTGTTGCCGCGAACTCCGCGACGGCACGGCAGGCACCGGCACCGCGAACCCGGCCTCGGTGGCGGCCACCGCCCCGGCCCGCGCCCCTTCGGCGACGCAGTCGTCCGTGTCGTACGTCCCCCGCGCCGCCCCGACGATCTGCTGCGCCGGCACCACTCCGTCCGGCACGAACGCGGCCAACTCCTCGTCCCAGCGCACCTTTCCCTGCCGCTGGCTGTGCAGGTGGACGACGGGACTCCAGCCCCCGGAGACGGCGAGCAGGTCGCAGTCCAACGAGGTGACGAGCGACCCGTCGAGCTCCTGGACGCCGACCCCGGTCAACCGCCCTTCCCCGGACGCCGATACGACCGCGCACCCGGTCAACACCCGTACCTCGTCCGCGAGTTCGACAGCCCGCGCCGACAGTCCCGCCCGCGCGTCCACGACGGCCACGACCTCGACCCCCGCGGCCCGCAGCGCGTCCACGGTGTCGTACGCGCTGTCGTTGGTCGTACTCACGACGGCCCGCGAACCCGGCGTCACCCCATACCTGCCGAGGTACGTCCGCACGGCCCCGGCGAGCATCACCCCGGGCCGGTCGTTCCCGGCGAAGACCAGCGGACGCTCATGCGCACCGGTCGCGAGCACGACCTGCCGGGCCCGGATGTGCCACAGCCGTTGCCGCGAGACCCCCTTCAACGACAGGTCCTCGGTGCGCCGTTGGAGCGCGAGGACGTAGTTGTCGTCGTAGGACCCGAAGGCGGTCGTCCGGTGGAGTACGACGGTCTCGGGCGCGGCGTCGAGCCGGGCACGCATCCGCGTGACCCACTCGGAGCGGTCGAGGAGCGAACCGCCCGGTTCCGGCTGGTCGTCGATGAGGAGGACGCGGGCGCCGGAGTCACTGGCGGCGACGGCGGCGGCGAGCCCGGCGGGGCCCGCGCCGACGACGAGGACGTCCGTGTGGACGTACTTCTTGTCGTAGGCGGCCGGGTCGTCGGACGGGTCGAGGCGGCCCTTGCCGGAGAGCGTGCGGGCGGACAGGCCGTCGTACAGCTCGATCGTCGTGGCGGGGAGCATGCCCTCCGAGTAGGAACTGTCCAGCTGCATCAGGGCGTTGGGCTCTTCGACGCCCGCCGCGACGATGCCCCGGGGGCGGCCCCGGTAGAGGGAGGGGGCGACCTCGATGACGCCGTTCGCGAGCATCGCGGAGGCGAGGGTGTCGCCGGGATGGCCGGTCAACTCCCGTCCGTCGACGGTGAAGTGGAGGACGGTGTCGCGGTCGATACGGCCGCCGTGCGGGAGCCGGAAGGGCTGGTCGGTCATCGGGTTCCTTCCGGGCGGGGCTCGTCGAGGCGGTAGACGGCGAGGACCTGGTGGCTGGCGGTGTCGCGCAGGACGTTGAACCAGCGGCGGCAGCCGGTGCTGTGCACCCAGCGTTCGGCGAAGGGGCCCTTGGGGTTGGCGCGGTAGAAGACGTACTCGGCCCACTGCTCGTCGGTCAGGTCGCCGGGGTTGTCCGGGTAGGGGACGTGGGCCTGGCCGCCGTAGTGGTACTCGGTCTCGTCGCGCGGGCCGCAGTAGGGGCAGTCGATCAGCAGCACGGTGCCTCCTCAGTGGGCCACGGCCGCGGCGCCGTGTTCGTCGATCAGGGCGCCCGTCGTGAACCGGTCGAGCGCGAACGGGGCGTTGAGGGCGTGGGGTTCGCCGGTGGCGATGGTGTGCGCGAAGGTCCAGCCGGCGGCCGGGGTGGCCTTGAAACCGCCGGTGCCCCAGCCGCAGTTGACGTACAGGTTCTCGACCGGCGTGGTGCCGATGATCGGGGAGGCGTCGGGGGTGACGTCGACGATGCCGCCCCAGGTGCGCAGGACGTGCGCGCGGGCGAAGACGGGGAACAGCTCGACGGCGGCGGCCATCTGATGCTCGATCACGTGGAACGAGCCGCGCTGGCCGTACCCGTTGTAGGAGTCGACGCCCGCGCCCATCACCAGCTCGCCCTTGTGGGCCTGCGACACGTACACGTGGACGTGGTTCGACATGACCACGGTCGGGTGGACCGTCTCGTGCAGTTCGGAGACGAGGGCCTGGAGCGGGTGCGACTGGACGGGCAGGCGCACTCCGGCGAGTTCCGCGAGGACGCTGCTGTGTCCGGCCGCCGCGAGGCCGACGCGGCCGGCGAGGATGCGGCCCCGGTTCGTCTCGACGCCGACGACGCGGTTCCCGTCCTTGACGAAGCCGGTGACCTCGCAGCCCTGGATCAGGTCGATGCCGTACTCGTCGGCGCTGCGGGCCAGCGCCCAGGCCACGTGGTCGTGTTTGGCGATCCCGGCGCGGGGCTGGAAGGTCGCGCCGAGCACCGGGTAGCGGGTGTTCGAGGAGACGTTGACGATCGGGCAGACCTCGGCGACCTCGTCCGGCTCCAGCCATTCGGCGTCGACGCCGTTGAGGCGGTTGGCGTTGACGCGCCGGACGCCCTCGCGGACGTCCTGGAGGGTGTGCGCGAGGTTGAGGACGCCGCGCTGGCTGAACAGGAAGTCGTAGTCCAGCTCCTCCGGGAGCCGCTCCCACAGTTTGAGGGCGTGCTCGTAGATCGCCGCGCTCTCGTCCCACAGGTAGTTGGAGCGGATGATCGTGGTGTTGCGGGCCATGTTGCCGCCCGCGAGCCAGCCCTTCTCCAGGACGGCGACGTTCGTGATGCCGTGGTTGACGGCGAGGTAGTGGGCGGTCGCCAGGCCGTGCCCGCCGCCGCCGACGATGACGACGTCGTACGAACGCTTCGGGTCGGGGTTGCGCCAGAGGAAGTCGGGGTGCTCGGGGAGGGGGGCTTCGGTCATGCGAGGTCTCCGTACAGGGGGAAGGCGTTCGCCAACTTCGTCACTCGGTCCCGGAGTTCACCTTCGGGGGTCTCCCCCTTGAGCGTCTCGGCGACAATGTCCGCGACCTCCCGGAACTCCGGCCTGCCGAAGCCGCGCGTGGCGAGCGCCGGTGTCCCGATGCGCAGCCCGGACGACACCATGGGCGGACGCGGGTCGAAGGGCACGGCGTTGCGGTTGACGGTGATGCCGACCCGGTGGAGCCGGTCCTCGGCCTGCTTGCCGTCCAACTGCGAGTTGCGCAGGTCGACGAGGACGAGGTGGACCTCGGTGCCGCCGGTCAGGACGGTGATCCCGGCCTCGGCGACGTCGTCGGACAGCAGCCGCCCGGCGAGCACCCGGGCGCCCTCCAGCGTCCGGCGCTGCCGGTCCTTGAAGTCCTCGCTCGCGGCGACCTTGAAGGCGACGGCCTTGGCGGCGATGACGTGTTCGAGCGGTCCGCCCTGCTGCCCGGGGAAGACCGCCGAGTCGATCTTCTTCGCGAGACCGGCCCGCGTGAGGATCACCCCGCCGCGCGGCCCCCCGAGGGTCTTGTGCGTGGTCGTGGTGACGACGTCCGCGTACGGCACGGGATTGGGGTGCAGCCCCGCCGCGACGAGCCCGGCGAAGTGCGCCATGTCGACCATCAGGTACGCGTCGACGGCGTCGGCGATCCGCCGGAACTCCGCGAAGTCGAGCTGGCGCGGGTACGCCGACCAGCCCGCGACGATCAGTTTCGGCCGGTGTTCCAGGGCGAGCCGCTCGACCTCGCCCATGTCGATCCGCAGGTCGGACTCGCGGACGTGGTACGGGACGACGTTGTACAGCTTGCCCGAGTAGTTGAGGCGCATGCCGTGCGTCAGGTGGCCGCCGTGCGCGAGGTCGAGGCCGAGGATCGTGTCGCCGGGCTTCAGCAGGGCGAACATCGCCGCCGCGTTGGCCTGGGCGCCCGAGTGGGGCTGGACGTTGGCGTGTTCGGCGCCGAACAGGGCCTTGACCCGGTCGATCGCCAACTGCTCGATGACGTCGGTGTGTTCGCAGCCGCCGTAGTAGCGGCGGCCGGGGTAGCCCTCGGCGTACTTGTTCGTGAGCACCGAGCCCTGGGCCTCCAGGAGGGCGGCGGGGGCGAAGTTCTCGGAGGCGATCATCTCCAGCGTCGACTGCTGGCGGTGCAGTTCGGCCGCGACGGCCGCGGACACGTCCGGGTCAAGTGCGGCGAGCGGGAGGGACAGGGTCATCTGTTCACCATCCTGGGAACCGGCTGATACGCGACTGATATATCAAGCTGTGCGGTAACGTATGGGAGCTCACCGCACGCGTCAAGGGGGCGTCCATGCAGCAGATCGCGGCCGAGGAGCTGTCCCTCGCCGAACAGGCGTACCGCGCCGTACGCGACCAGCTCGTCCTGCTCGTGATCCGGCCCGGCGCGCCCATCAACGAGGAGCAGCTCGCGCAGTCCCTCGGGGTCGGCCGCACGCCGCTGCGCGAGGCGCTCAAGCGGCTCCAGTACGAGCGGCTCATCACCACCTACCCTCGGCGCGGGACCTTCGCCACCGACGTCAACATCACCGACCTCGCGCACGTCTCCGAGGTCCGCCAGGAACTGGAACCCCTCGCCGCCGCCCAGGCCGCCCGCCGGGCCACCCCCGCCGACCGGGCCGTCCTCACCGGGCTGCGCGGCGAGCTGGAGAGCGCGGACATCCGCCGCCAGGGCGCGACCGACCTCCTCCACCTCGACCTCCAGGTGCATCGCGCCGTCTACGCCGCCACCGGCAACCCCTACCTGGAGGACACCCTCGTCCAGTACGACAACCTCGCCACCCGCATCTGGTGCCTGTTCATCGACCGCCTCCCCGACATGGCGGGCCATGTCGGCGAACACGGGCCGCTGATCGAGGCGATCGTGGCGGGCCGGGCGGAACTGGCCCAGGACCTGGCGAGCCGCCATGTGGAGGGGTTCGAGAAGGCGGTACGGGCGGTGATCTGAGGGGCGTGGCCCAAGAGGGCTGTGCACAGGCGCGTCAGGGATCATGGTCGTCGGGGACATGTCGTACGACGTATCGGAGACGGCCGAGGCCACCTCCATCGTCGGAGCCGTCCGGGCGGCCTCGCCCTCGCCCGAGTCCTGCATGCGCACGGCATCGAGGCCGTCGTGTACGAACGCGAACCCTCACCCGACGCGCGCGCCCAGGGCGACGTACTCGACCTCCACGCCGAGACCGGGCAGCAGGCATTGTGCAAGGCCAGTCCGGCCGAGGAGTTCCACGCGTTCGAGTCCGCCGGCGGCGGCCTCCCACGTTCCACCGACGGCGCGAACTCCCGGGGCCTGCCCCTACTCACCGACACCCGCCCGCACACAGCGGCTACCGGGAACTCATTTGCAGTACATCGGTCTTCAGGTAGGCGGTGAGGCGAATCTGATGGTGGCGTCACGGTTCCGGCGAAGCAGGAGCCGGACCGCAGCTTGTTGGCCCGCCAGTGGTGGCGTACCAGGTCGGGGAACACTCCGTGCATGGCGGAACCTGGTCACGAAGACCACATGGACATGCATCACGAAAGCACAGTGCCGACCAGTTCCGATCATCCGCATCTCACTCATGAACCATGTACGTACGGTGATGGTCATGCAGCTCCGGTACACCTTCAGGTTGTACCCGGATCCCGGTCAGCAGAGGGCGTTGGCGAGGGCGTTCGGGTGCGCCCGTGTCGTGTTCAACGACGCGGTGCGTGCCCGTGAGGAGGCCCGCGAGGCCGGGCGGCCGTTCCCGGGGATCGGCGAGCTGTCCACCCGTCTGATCACCGAGGCGAAGCGGACCGTGGAGCGGTCCTGGCTGGGTGAGGTCTCCGCTGTCGTCCTTCAGCAGTCCCTGCGGGACGCCGAGACCGCGTACCGCAACTTCTTCGCCTCCCTCAAGGGCACCCGCAAGGGGCCGAAGATAGGCCCGCCCCGCTTCAAGTCCCGCAAGGACTCGCGGCAGTCGGTCCGGTTCACCGCCAACGCCCGCTGGAAGATCACCGACAGCGGTCGGCTGGACCTGCCGAAGATCGGCGCGATCAAGGTGAAGTGGTCCCGCACCCTGCCCGCCACCCCCTCCTCCGTCACCGTCGTCAAGGACGCGGCCGGCCGGTACTTCGCCTCCTTCGTCATCGACACCGACCCCGCCGCCGACGCGGCCCGGATGCCCCACACCGACCGCGCCATCGGCATCGATCTCGGCCTTACCCACTTCGCGGTCCTGTCCGACGGCACGAAGATCGACTCCCCGCGCTTCCTGCGGCGCGCGGAGAAGAAGCTGAAGAAGGCCCAGCGGGAGCTGTCCCGCAAACAGAAGGGAT
>NZ_LIRL01000723.1 GCF_001419795.1 Streptomyces niveiscabiei | reverse complement strand
ACTGATACGGCTGTGGGGGGTCTGGGTGCCGCCACAGCCGTATCAGTGGGTGTCAGGAGTCTTTTTTCGGACCGGAGTTGTTGATTTTTGGACTTACTGGGTGTGCGGGGTTTTGTGTTTGGTCTGTACCGATCGAGAATGAGCCGAGGTGTGGCTCCGGTTACGGCGTTGTACGGGTGAGCACGCCGCTGACGTTGAGGACCTCGTTGCAGCCGGCGGCGCGCTGGCCGGTTGCCGGGGTGCCCGGCTTGGCGCAGGTCACCTCTACGGTCACGGTGTCGTTCGCGGGGATCTCGATGGGGGTGACCCAGTGGTAGTCCTGGTTGCGGAAGGTCTCCAGCGCGATCGTGGTGATCTTGCGGTTGCCGAAGGAGAAGGTCAACACCCCTTCGTCGCCCTGGAAGTTGGCGATGACGACGTCCGTGACGCGGAAGATCGTGTTCGCGGGGACCGTGTAGACGCCGGGGACGGTCTGACCCGCGTTCGCCTTGACCTCGATGGTCTGGGAGGTCTGTTCGCCGCCGCCGGTTCCGCTGCCCGTGCCGGTACCCGTTCCCGTTCCGGTGCCCGTGCCGCCCTGGCCGTTTCCGCTGCCCTGGCCTGCGGTTCCCTGGCCGCCCGGCGCGGTGCCGGTGCCGCCGGTGTCCTGTCCTGGGGTCGCGCCGGACGTGGGGGCGGGGCGGGGCTGGACGGCCTCCTTGGCCGCGTCCTTGGCGGCGCTGCGCACGGCGGGGCGTACGAGGGTGAACCAGAGCAGGATCAGGGCGATGAGCAGGGCGAGCAGGGCCAGCAGCCACTTGGGGAAGATCGGGATCTGGACGAACTCGGCGTCCAGGGGCGCGCGGGGGACGACGTCCTCTTCGGTGGGCGTCTGCTCCGTACGCGTCTGCTCCTGCGTACCCGTCCCGCTCGCGTCGGCCGGCTCGGGGGCGACCTCCGTCGTCGTCAGGGTGAAGGGCCAGACGGCGGGCGCGCCGAACCAGACGGGCTTGCCGGTGCGGACCCGCAGGCCGACCTCGACGGACTCGCCGGGCTCCAGCTTCGGGCGCTCGGGGTCGAAGGCGAAGCCCAGTTCCTCGCCGGGCTGGCCGGGCGTGAACTCCACCTGGACCGGCGTATTGCCCTGGTTGCGGACGGCGAGCCGGTAGCGTCCGCGCAGCCAGCCCCGCCGGCGCCTCGGCACCAGCTCGGTCTCCAGCTCGTGGAACTCCCCGATCCGGACGGTCCCCTCGGGGACGCGCACCGCCTCGGGGTGCTCGGCGGGCAACACCCGTACCGCGAACGGCCGTTCACCGGCCCGGATCTCCGGGGAGCGCGGCGGCGAGAGCGTGATCGTCACCGTCTCGGAGGTCCCCGGGTACAAGGAGACCCGTGCGGGCTCGACGGCGCTCCACGCGGCGCAGTCCCCGACGACCTCCAGGCTGTACGCCTCGACGATGTCGCTGTCGTTGCGGACGGTCAGGGTGGTCGTGGCGACGGAGCCGGGCGCGACCGTCACCACCGGGATGTCGAGGCCGGGCGCGCCGGGACCGGAAGAGGCTGGAGAAGGGGTCACCCGACCACGCTAGGGACGCGTAGACGTGGGCCGCGAGGGGCGCGAGGGCAGTGTCCGGGCAGTCGTGATGCCCGCGCGGTGACCGCCGAGGGGAGCCGCCGATGCCCCCCTTCTTATTAAGCGGCCCGTCGGGCGCTGCCTCATCAGGCGTCTCATCAGGTTTCCCCCACACACCAGTGACCACGCACCTCCCACACGCCGCGCGCAGAGGAGAACAGCCCTGCCATGACATCTGTCCATGAGTACCCGGCTCAGCGCACCGCAGGCACCCGCCGGCCGGTGACCGTCGCCGTGTACGCCGCCGACCCGGTCCTGCGTGTCGGTGTCGTCCAGCAGTTACGCCAACGGCCCGAAGTCGCCTTCGTCGACGACGCGGACGCCGATTCGGCGGACATCTCGCTGGTGGTCGTCGACTCCGTCGACGACGACGTCGCCGCCCTCCTCCAGCGGCTGCGCCACAACACCGCCACCCGTACCGGCCTGGTCGTCGGCACCCTCGGCTCGGGCGCGCTGCAACGCGTCGTCGAGTGCGGGGTCACAGCGGTCCTGCGCCGCGCCGAGGCCGACCAGGACCGCCTCGTCCACCTCGTCACGGCCCTGGCCAACGGCGAGGGTGTTCTCCCGGGCGACCTGCTGGGCGAACTCCTCGCCCACGTGGGGAGTCTGCAACGGGCGGCGCTCGATCCCCGGGGCGTCTCGCTGTCCACGCTCACCACGCGTGAGGCGGACATGCTGCGCCTGGTCTCCGAGGGGCTCGACACCGCCGAGATCGCGCGCAAGACGTCGTACTCCGAACGCACCGTCAAGAACGTCCTGCACGAGATAACCACCCGGCTCCAACTGCGCAACCGCGCCCACGCGGTGGGCTACGCGCTGCGCAACGGGCTGATCTGACCGCACGCGTGACGGGCCGGTCCGGCGGCCCGTGCACGCGCGCGGTGCCCGAAAGAGCAGGGGGCGTTTCCCCCGGGTACGGCCGCCAGGACCTGGTGCCGCCGGGGCGGCGGGAGCAGGCTGGCGGCGGGAGAGCCGCGTCGTACCGAACTGTGAGGTGGACCTTGACGAGCACCGCCGGCCCGGGAGGGCGCTGGCGCCCGGGGAGGATCGGCGCGGCACTGCTGCTGCTGATCCCGCTGCTCACACTGACGGCCGCCTCCGGGCAGGGCAGTGCCGAACCCGGCGTGGGCGTGACCGCCGCCGGGGACACCCGGATCGCGTACGCGGGCACCCGGCACCGCAGCCTCGGCGATGTCCAGAGCCCCACCTCCAGCACCCCGGTGTCCGGCAAGGGCGCCGTGCACTACGACACCCAACCCTCCGCGCGCGGCGACCAGTTGGTGTTCGCGAGCCTGCGCGACGAGAAGACCCCGCAGATCTACCTGCGCACGGCGGACGGCTCCGTACGCAAGCTCACCACCGGCATGGACGCGGCGCATCCGCAGTTGACGCCGGACGGCGAGTCCGTGGTGTTCGACGCGGGGACGACGCAGCGCGACCTGTGGATCGTAGGGACGGACGGCGGCACACCCAGGCGGCTCACGGACTCGCCCGCGAACGAGACGGACCCGACGGTCTCCCCGGACGGCGAGCGCATCGCGTACGTCAGCGATGCCGCGCTGGGTGGTCCGCAGATCTACGTCCGTCCCCTGGACGGCGGTTACGCGAACCAGATCACCTTCGCGGCGAACGGCGCGGCGTCCGAACCCGCGTGGAACCCCGCGGACGACGACACGAACCGGAACTGGATCGCGTACACCGCGACGACCGACGGCGTGGGGCGGCTGCGGGTCGTCAACGCGAACGGCGGCGGTGACGAGACGCTCCTCGCGGGCAACTACGCGCAGTGGCGCGGCCATTCGGTGGCCTGGAAGCCCGACGGGAACGGCGTGATCTTCCTCAGCCCCGAGATCACCTGCGACTGCGAGGGCAACCGCGACCACCTGTTCAGCTCGGTGGCGCACTCCGACGAGGAACCCGACGTGCTGAACCAGGAGGACCGCGAGCTGCGGACCCCGACCTGGTCCGGGCCCACGAACGGCGGCCACGCGATCGTCGAGCACACCACGGCCGCCACCCCGAACACCGTGACCCTCCAGGACATCCGCTCCGACGGCATCGACCCGCGCGACCTCAACCTGGTGATCCTGAAAGAGGATCCGGCCGCCGACACCAACACCGACCCCACCAAGGACCCGCTGTTCCAGCCGGGGCCGGACTTCGACCCGTGGACGGAACGGCAGAACTACTCGCCCGACGGCCGCCGGATCGTCGTCACCCGCTTCGAGGGGACCGCGCCGAACCGCGTCGAACGCATCCTGATCACCGACGCGGACGGCACGAACGAGCGGACCATTCCGCTCGGCGGGCGCGAACCCACCGACTGGGACACCGACCCGACGTTCTCCCCGGACGGCAAGTTCCTCGCCTTCACCCGTACGACGCCCGGTGGCGTCGGAAACCCCAGTCGCATCCTCATCGCCGACGCGGCGACCGGCACGATCACCGGGCAGATCACCCCGCCCGAGGGCGAGCAGACCGGCCGCGATGCGCAACCCACCTGGTCCTCCGACGGGAAGACCCTCGCGTTCACCCGCAGCGAGGTCATCGAGGGGGGCGGCGGCAACAAGCACATCTGGACCGTGCCGGTGAACAACCTTTCCCAGCAACGGGACTTGAGCATCGCCGCCTGCCCCGGCGACTGCCGCGTCATCGACGACAGCCCGGCGTTCTCGCCGGACGGGCTCAGCATCGTCTTCAACCGGAAGAACGGCGGCGGCGCCGTCGACGAGCGCAACGGGCTGCTGCTGACGTCCCTTTCGGGCACCGGGTGCCGCGTACTGCTGCCCGCCGGGGCCCCGGGGTGCGGCTCCCAGCTGCCGGACACGACCTTCACCGGGCCGCACCAGCCGCGTGACGCCGCCTGGTCCGCCGACGGGAAGTCGCTCGTGTTCTCGTCGCGGGAGGCCGTCGACGCCAACAGCCCTGAGAAGCTGCGGATATTGGACATCGCCAGCGGTGAAGTGACCTCGCTGACCTCGCAGTTGGACGGGCGGCAGAAGGAGCCCAGCGTTCAGCAGTCGGTGGACCTCGCCGTCAAGGCGCCCGGGACCGTGCCGACGGTCACCGTCGGGACGTCCACGACCATCGGGGTCGACCTCGTCAACAACGGGCCCGCCGCATCGCCGGGGACGACGTTGACGGTCGTGCCGCCCGCCGGGGTGCAGATCACCGGTCTGACGTATCCCGGGGGGAGTTGTGACGCCGCCTCGCTCCAGTGCGACGTCGGAGTGGTGCCGCCCGGGGAGACCGTGCGGGTGACGGTCACCGTCACCGGGGTCACCGTCGGGGACGCGCCCATCGACTGGACGGTCACCGGGACCGTGCTCGATCCGCAGCCGAACGACAACAACGGGCGGACCGTCGTGCCGGTGAGGCCGGAGCCGGTTCCTTCGCCCACGCCCACTCCGTCGCCCACGCCTCCGACCTCGCCGACCCCTCGGCCCACCCCGCCGGCTC
>NZ_LIRL01000722.1 GCF_001419795.1 Streptomyces niveiscabiei | reverse complement strand
GGGGTGCTGTCGGGCCTGGGGGGCTGCTGCGTGGGTGGGGCCTCGGCGATCGACACGAGCGGTGACCCCACCTCGACCGCCGCGCCGGCGGCGGAGTGCAGTGCGGTCACCACCCCGGCGTACGGACTCGGCAGTGACACGAGGGACTTGGCCGTCTCGACCTCGACGAGAGGCTGGTCGTGGGTGACCCGGTCCCCGACGCGGACCAGCCATTCGACGACCTCGGCCTCGGTGAGCCCCTCCCCCAGGTCGGGCAGGCGGAAGGTGTGTTCGGGGCGGCGTACCGGCTCGGGGTGGACACGGCGGAGCACTGCCAACACCCGGGCGGCGTCGGGCAGATGGGCGTGTTCGAGCAGCGGCGGCGGATACGGCACGTCAAGGCCGGTGACCCGGAGCACGGGTGCCCGCAACGCGTCGAAGCACCTCTCCTGGACCCGCGCGACGATCTCCGCCCCCACTCCGGCGAACCCCTGCGCCTCGTGGACGACGACACAACGCCCGGTACGCCGCACCGAGTTGACGAGCCCGGCGTCATCGAGGGGAACGACCGTCCGCAGGTCGAGGACCTCGACGTCCAGCCCTTCCCCGGCGGCCTCCTCCGCGGCGGCGAGGGCGACGGTGACAGCGGGCCCGTACGCGACGAGCGTGACGTCGCTCCCGGCGCGGCGGACGGCGGCGGTGCCGAACGGCTCGGCGCGCAGCGGGAGTTCGACGTCCTCCTTGGTCCAGTAGTGCCGTTTGGGTTCGAGGAGGACAACGGGGTCGGGGTCGTCGATGGCCTCGCGCAGGAGGGAGTACGCGTCGCCGACGGTGGCCGGGGTGACGACCTTGAGCCCGGCGGTGTGGGCGTAGTACGCCTCGCTGGAGTCGCTGTGGTGCTCAACCCCGCCGATGCCGCCCCCGTACGGGACGCGCAGGACGATCGGCAGGGAGAGCGCCCCGCGCGTCCGGTTGCGGAGTTTGGCGACGTGGGAGGCGATCTGCTCGAACGCAGGGTAGGCGAACGCGTCGAACTGCATCTCCACGACCGGCCGGAACCCGGCCATGGCGAGCCCGACGGCGAGCCCGACGATCCCGGACTCGGCAACGGGCGTGTCGAAGCAGCGGTGTTCACCGAAGTCGGCGGTGAGCCCGTCGGTGACGCGGAAGACGCCGCCGAGCCGCCCGACGTCCTCGCCGAACACGAGGACGCGTTCGTCGGCGCGCAGGGCGTCCCGCAGGGCGGTGTTGAGGGCCTTGGCCATGGTCGTGGCGGTCATCTCAGCAGCCCTCCAACGCGGCGCGCTGTTCGGCGAGTTGAGGGGTGGGCGTGCCGAAGACGTGGTCGAGGAGGCCGCGCGGGTCGACCACCGGGTCCTCGGCGAGCCGTACGCGCACGTCGGCCGCGTACGCCTCCGCCTCGGCGGCGATCTCCACCACCTCGTCCGGCGTGAGGAGTTGACGCTCCATCAGCCACGACTCCAGCCGTTCGACGGGGTCCCGGTCCCGCCACGCCTCGGCCTCCTCGGCGGACCGGTAGCGGGAGGGGTCGTCGGCGCTGGTGTGCGCGGCCATGCGGTAGGTGTGCGCCTCGACCAGCCAGGGCCCGCCCCCGGCACGCGCGCTCTCAACGGCCTTGCGCAGTACGGCGATCAGGGCGACGGCGTCGTTCCCGTCGACCTGTTCGGAGCGGACGCCGTAGCCGACTCCCTTGTACGCGAGGGCCGGTGCGGCGCTCTGCGCGGCGAACGGCACCGAGATGGCGTACCCGTTGTTCTGCACGAGGAAGACCACCGGCGCCTTCAACACCCCTGCCAGGCCCAGGGCTTCGTGGAAGTCGCCCTCACTGGTGGCGCCGTCGCCGAGGAGGGCGAGGGCGATGGTGTCGGTGCCCTTGAGGCGTTCGCCGTGGGCGAGGCCGGTGGCGTGGGCGGTGTGGGTGGCGAGCGGGGTGCACTGGGGGGCGGTGCGGTGGGCGACGGGGTCGTACCCGCAGTGGGCGTCGCCGCGCAGCAGGGTGAGCGCCTCGACGGGGTCGATGCCCCGGCCGATCAGGGCGACGCAGTCGCGGTAGGTGGGGAAGAGCCAGTCGGTGGGGCGCAGGGCGAGGGCGGCGCCGATCTGGCACGCCTCCTGGCCGAGGCTGGAGGGGTGGACCGCGAGGCGGCCCTGCCGGGCGAGGGCGGTGGCCTGCGCGTCGAAGCGGCGGCCGACGACCATTTTCCGGTACGCGGTGCGCAGCGATTCCGGATCGGGCAACGAGTATTCCCCGTTCTCATTCCCCGAAAACCATTCGCCCGAGGCCGCTTCTCCGATGCGCGGAAGAAAACGAACCGGGTCCTCGGATGGCAGCCACGGCACCCGCGACCGCGTCGGCCTGTCGCTCATTTCTCCAGCCGCCCTCTCGTCAAGGAACCGTGTCGGGTCCGAGCTAACACACCTCCGACTCCCTGCCTGAGAAGGGGAAATGAAGCGGAACTGAACAATCAGCCGGTCTATACCACCCCTTGACCAAGCACCAGATGTCAACCGACCGTTGGGCCAACCGCAATGCGTGGTCCTCCCGTTCTTTGCTGAGTCCCGGATGCAATTGAAAGGCGAAGAACGACCTGCGGAAGGCAAGGCAATGTCCCGAGTACGCCCCTCAGTACACGCGGGAAATCGGCATTACTCGCTCGTCTGCTCCTCCTGCGGGGCGCGGCATGCGGACGACGGGCTGATCCTCGACTGCACCCGGGCGCATGAACCGGCGTTCCTGCGTGCGGAGTACGAGACGCCTTTCGGCGCGGCTCCTTTTGGTGCGGCTCCTTTTGAGGCGCCTCGTACCGGGCTGTTCCGGTTCGCCTCGCTGCTGCCGGTCGCGCGCACCTTTCCCGACGTACCCGGTCCTGTCGTCCTGCGTGCAGAGAAGCTCGGGCGCAGGCTCGGACTCGACCGGCTGTGGACCGCCTTCAACGGGCACTGGCCGGAGCGCGGCGCGCACCTGCCGACCTGTACGTTCAAGGACCTTGAGGCGTACACCGTGCTCGGCCGACTGCCCGCCGACCCGCCCGTCCTGGTGATTCCCTCGGCGGGCAACACGGCCGCCGCGTTCGCCTGGGCGGCGACGCTCCACCAAGTCCCCTGTCTCATCGTCGTTCCCGCGTCGGCGCTCGACGCCATGCGCTTTCCCGGGCCGCTCGACCCGTGTGTGCGGATCGTCGTCCTCGACGGGCCCGCGACGTACAGCGACGCCATCGCCTGCGCCGATCTGCTCTCCGCGCTTCCGGGGCACCGGGCCGAGGGGGGTTCGCGCAATGTGGGGCGG
>NZ_LIRL01000721.1 GCF_001419795.1 Streptomyces niveiscabiei | reverse complement strand
CCCCCACCGCCGCCCCCGACACCCGAGCCGCCCAACTAGCCGACGCCCTCTCGGAGATGAACGGCACCGGCTTCACCGAACCCCACCTCGCCCTCGTCCCCGCGCGCCGCTCCGCCGACATCCCGGCCGCGATCGGCTGGACCGGCCCCCTCAACCACGACAACGACGTCGCCCGCCTCTGCGCCGTCCTGCGCACCTGGGAGGACCGCTTCGGCGCCCGCGTCGTAGCCATCGGCTTCGCAACCCTCGCCGTCTCGATCGCCGCCCCACCCGCCACCCAGGAAGAGGCGGAGGCCATCGCCGCCGAGCACTACGCCTTCTGCCCGGACACCGTCGACCAGCACTCCGGCCCGATCGAGACATACGCCAAAACCCTCATCGGCGCCCAGAGTTGGCACTTCTGGTGGGACTGACCCAATGATCATCGACCGCGTCTACGCCCACCTGACCCCGGACGACACGGACGACACGGACTGGCCCTGGTCCATCCCCTGCGTAGCCCACCTCCTATCAACCGGCCTCCGCCTCACCACCCCCGTAACCTTCCTCGTAGGCGAGAACGGCTCAGGCAAATCCACCCTCGTCGAGGCGATAGCGGAATCCTTCGGCCTGGACCCCTGGGGCGGCTCCCACGACTGGAAATACGCCAGCCACCGCCCCAAATCCCCCTTAGGCAAACGCCTAAAACTAAACGCAACCCCCAACGGCCGCCGCATGCTGTCGAGTTGGTCGGCCCGCAGGGGCTTCTTCCTACGCGCAGAAACCGCCCTGGACGCCCTGGACCGAGAAGGCTTCACCCCGAACGAAATCAGCCACGGCGAAAGCTTCCTAGCCGCATTCCGCAACAAATTCCACCACCCCGGCCTCTACATCATGGACGAACCAGAAGCCGCCCTCTCCTTCACCTCCTGCCTAGAACTCCTAGGCCACATCTCCCACTTGACCCATTCCGGCGCCCAAGTAATCTGCGCCACCCACTCCCCCCTCCTCACCGCCCTCCCCGGCGCAACCATCATCGAGGTCGGCGACCACGGCCTCCGCGAAACAACCTGGCCCGACCTCGACCTGGTCCACCACTGGCGCCGCTACCTCACCGACCCCACCACCTACCTACGGCACGTCATCGACTGACGATCCCGGCCGCCACACATAGGCGAACGGCCCACCGGACTCGGACTCCAACCGCCGCCCGAGGAGTCTTCGGGCCCACGGGGTATCGCCACGCACGACCTGAACGGGCGCGACCAGATCCGTCACGTACCCCTCAAGCTCGCCCGCGAAGCGGTACCGCCCGGCCCCGTTCGACTCGACATCCCGGAAGCCGCCCAACACAGCCACCACGTAAGGTCCGAGCGTGACAGCGAGGACACCGGCCCGCAGAACCCGCTCCGGATCACAGCGCCACCACCCTCGCAGCGCCTCGTACATCTGTTCCGGCACCAGCCGGGCGGAGTACCCGATCCATGCTCGCCCCTCTCCGCCCTCGGCCGGGTCGACCGCCGGTCCGACCCGCAGCACCGGCAATTCCCCCAACTCCAACGCGTCCAGGTCGACAGTCTCCCGCCGGGCGAGAACACGCACATCACCGGCGGGCAGCAGGGTGCGGTTACCGCGCTCACGCACCTCGGGGAGAAGGCCGGCGGCGATCAGCTTCTTGAGGGTGTTGACGGAGCAACGGAGTTCAGCGGCTGCGGCCGACGTAGTCATATCCATCAAGGCGCCACTCTTTGAGGCGTAAAATTGCTGAAGACTTCATACGTCCAGGACGCTTATTTATCAAGGCAGTTGCAACCCGGCCATCACTCCCACTACGTTCACCCTCATGCCGGACACCCCCCGCCACCCCGTGCGTTTCACCGAGGCCGCCGCAGCCGACCTGGACGCACTGCACCGCCGGGATCCCCGGACCGCACGCGCCGCCCTGCACAAGATCCTCATGCTGGAACGCGATCCGTACGCGGGCAGACCGCTCGTGGGCAACCTGGTCGGCTTCCGGAAACTGGTCGTGGGAGACAGGCACTGGCGGATCGTGTGGCGCGTACTCGAAAGCGTCGACGGCACGACCACCGTGGAGATCTCCGAGATCTGGGCTGTCGGAGCCCGCAAGGACTCGGCGGTGTACGACGAAGTACGCCGCAGGCTGGACACACTCCCCGACACCCCCGCCACCCGCGAACTACAGGACCTGCTCGACCAGTTCGGCCTGGCCCCGGCAACCGCGCCGCCGCCCGAACCGGCACCCGCGTGGCTCATCGACCGCCTGACCCACAAGGCCGGCCTCACCGAGGAGGAGGCGAAGGCCCTCCCCCTGGACCAGGCGATCGCCCGCTGGGAGGAGTGGATGGGCCGACCCCACACCTGACCGGCGCGGGCTCAGCGTTCGCCGAACTCCGCCTCCAGGCCCTCCCGGTCGACACCGAACGTACGCAGGACCTCGTCGAGCGATGTCCGCTCGCCCGTGTCCGTAGCCGCCCGCGTCAGCACGAGCAGCGCATCGGTGAGGTCCTCCTCGAGCTCTTCCAGCTTGCGGAGCCTCTCGATCCCGATCACCGCGGCGACCGGCTTGTGATGGCGTTCCACCATCACGGCTTCCCCGCCCTCGGCAGCCTTGACCAACCCGGCGACCCCCTTGCCGGTCGCCTCGGTCACGGAGAGCACGGTCGGATTCTCCCGGAGAATGGACATACCAAAAATGTACAGCCTCCCAGCGAATCTGCACAGATTTCTGGGCGCCCCTCTCTGACGCCGCCCGCGCTACTGCCGCCTCCCCCTACTGCCACCGCTCCAGCTTCCGCGCCGCCTCCACCGCCCAGTACGTCAGGATGTTCCGCGCCCCCGCCCGCCGGATGCCGGTCAGCGTCTCGAAGATCGCGCGGTCGCGGTCGAGCCAGCCCTTCTCGGCGGCGGCCTCGACCATGGAGTACTCGCCGGAGATCTGGTAGGCGACGACGGGAAGGTCGACGGCGTCGGAGACGCGGGCGAGGATGTCGAGGTAGGGGCCGGCGGGCTTGACCATGACGAGGTCGGCGCCCTCCTCCACGTCGAGGGCCAACTCCCGCAGGGAGTCACGCCAGTTGGCGGGGTCCTGCTGGTAGGTCTTGCGGTCGCCCTGGAGCGACGAGCCGACCGCCTCGCGGAAGGGCCCGTAGAACGCGGAGGAGTACTTCGCCGTGTACGCCAGGATCGCCACGTCCTCGCGCCCGATCTGGTCGAGCGCGTCCCGGACGACACCGATCTGCCCGTCCATCATCCCGCTGGGGCCCACGACATGGGCGCCCGCGTCGGCCTGGACCTGAGCCATCTCGGCGTACCGCTCAAGGGTTGCGTCATTGTCGACGCGCCCCTGCTCGTCGAGGACCCCGCAGTGCCCGTGATCGGTCGTCTCGTCGAGGCACAGATCGGACATGACCAGCAGATCGTCACCGACCTCGGCGCGCACATCGCGCAGAGCGACCTGGAGAATCCCGTCGGGATCGGTCCCCGGCGTACCGTAGGCGTCCTTCTTCGACTCCTCCGGCACCCCGAAGAGCATGATCCCGGAGACCCCGGCCTCGACGGCCTCCACGGCGGCCTTCTTGAGACTGTCCCGCGTGTGCTGCACGACCCCCGGCATCGCCTGGATCGGCACGGGCTCGGCCACCCCCTCCCGTACGAACGCGGGAAGGATGAAGTCCGCCGGGTGCAGCCGCGTCTCCGCGACCATCCGCCGCATCACGGGAGAGGTACGAAGCCGCCGGGGCCGGGAACCGGGAAAAGAACCGTGCTGAGACATGTCTCTAAGCTACGCCCGCCCCGGCACCGCCTTTGCCGACGCCGTGTCGAGGCCGCAGCCCCCAGCCCCCCGGCCGCCTCAGACCTGCTTCAGGTACGTCCCGACGACCCAGCCCCACGTGCCCTTGTTCGCCCCGGACAGCACCTTCCCGTAGCTCCAGGACGTCGACCCCCCGGACATGCAGTACTCGTCGAACGTCGTCCCCTTGGTGAGCAGCCCCTTGGACGTGGAGCTGCTCTTCGGCCCGCTGCGGAGGTTGACGTTCGTCGTGGCCTTCGACGTCACCGGCACCGGCAGGACGAGTTCCTTCGGGCAGGCGGACGGCATGGTCGCGGCGGACGCGGAGGCCGGCAGCCCGACCACGGTCACCGCGCCCGCCAGTGCCACCGAGCCGACCAGCGCCGCGAATTTCGTACGCAAAGCATTCCCCGTTCGTCAGGTACTGAGCAGTTACGCCCCCGACCTTGCGGCAGCACAGATTCCCGGAGCAACCCGGTGGACGCCACGCCAAGCACCCGTGGACGCCTCGCCAACGACAACCCCGCAGCGCGCCCCGCAGCATGGTCGACGGCCGCTCACGGCAGAAAGCCGACGGCGGAGCGCCCCCCTCGCAGCCCCCCGCGAGGAATTGGCGCTCCGCCGTCTCCCACAAAGTCCCTCAGGTGGCCCGGCGCCGCCGTCCACCGGGCCGCCGCTCGCTCGGCCGGGTGACGGGGTCCCCGGCGTCGAGGGCGGCCATCCGGCGCCGCACCCCGAACTCAGCGAGGGCCTCGGCCAGCTTCTGCGCGGACGGCTCGGGAGCCATCACGTCGACCCGGAGCCCATGCTCCTCGGCGGTCTTGGCGGTGGCCGGACCGATACAGGCGATCACCGTCACGTTGTGCGGCTTCCCGGCGATCCCGACCAGGTTGCGGACGGTGGACGACGACGTGAAGAGCACCGCGTCGAACCCGCCCCCCTTGATCGCCTCTCGCGTCTCGGCGGGCGGCGGCGACGCGCGGACCGTCCGGTAGGCGGTCACGTCGTCCACCTCCCACCCGAGGTCGATGAGCCCGGCGACCAGCGTCTCGGTGGCGATGTCGGCGCGCGGCAGGAACACCCGGTCGATCGGGTCGAAGACGGGGTCGTAGGGCGGCCAGTCCTCCAGCAGCCCGGCGGCGGACTGCTCCCCGCTGGGCACGAGGTCGGGCTTCACGCCGAAGGCGATCAACGCCTTGGCGGTCTGCTCGCCCACGGCCGCGACCTTGATCCCGGCGAAGGCGCGGGCATCGAGCCCGTACTCCTCGAACTTCTCCCGCACCGCCTTGACCGCGTTGACGGACGTGAACGCGATCCACTCGTACCGCCCGGTGACGAGCCCCTTGACCGCGCGCTCCATCTGCTGGGGCGTCCGGGGCGGCTCGACGGCGATGGTGGGCACCTCGTGCGGCACGGCGCCATAAGACCGGAGCTGCTCGGAGAGAGAGGCGGCCTGCTCCTTCGTACGAGGAACAAGCACCTTCCACCCGAAGAGCGGCTTCGACTCGAACCAGGCGAGCTGATCCCGCTGGGCGGGAGCGGACCGCTCCCCCACGACGGCTATCACGGGCCGCCCGCCGTCGGGCGAGGGCAGCACCTTCGCCTGCTTGAGGGTCTGCGCGATGGTCCCGAGGGTCGCGCACCAGGTCCGCTGCCGGGTGGTGGTCCCGGCGACGGTCACCGTCAGCGGCGTATCCGGCTTGCGCCCGGCGGAGACCAGTTCCCCCGCGGCGGCGGCGACACCGTCCAGGGAGGTCGAGACGACGAGCGTCCCGTCGGACGCCCCCACCTCGGTCCAGCACCGGTCGGAGGCGGTACGGGCGTCCACGAACCGGACGTCCGCGCCCTGCGCGTCCCGCAGCGGCACCCCGGCATAGGCCGGCACACCGACGGCAGCCGCGACACCGGGCACCACCTCGAACGGCACACCGGCGGAAGCGCAGGCGAGCATTTCGGCGGCGGCGTACGTATCGAGTCCCGGGTCGCCCGAGACCGCACGGACGACCCGCCTGCCGCCCCGCGCGGCCTCCATGACAAGATGTGCCGCATCCCGCACCACGGGAAGCGCCACGGTCGCTGACGCACTGTCAACTACCGTGGGCTGTGGTGCGATCGTGCCCGGGGCGGGGTCCGTGGGCACGACGGAGACGCCGGTACGGGCGTGCGTCCGCACGACGTCGAGCACCTCGTGCTCGGCGACGAGGACGTCCGCGCTCGCCAGCGCCTCCACGGCGCGCAGAGTCAGCAGTCCCGGATCCCCGGGTCCGGCACCCAGAAAGGTGACGTGCCCGTGGTCCAGGCCGGAGGGAAGGGTGGTGGGGCTCAATGTGCTCGCTCCCCCATCAGACCGGCCGCGCCCTGGGCAAGCATCTCGGCGGCGAGCTCGCGACCGAGCGTCGTTGCCTGGTCATGCGTCTCGGGCACGGGACCGGTGGTGGACAGCTGCACCGTACGGGAACCGTCGGTGGTCCCGACAACCCCTCGCAGGCGCATTTCCTTGACAATCTGCCCGTCGGCCAGCAGGTCGGCCAGCGCACCCACAGGTGCGCTGCAACCGGCCTCCAGGGCGGCGAGCAGTGACCGTTCGGCCGTTACGGCGGCCCGCGTGAACGGGTCGTCGAGTTCGCCGAGCGCGGCGACGAGGTCGGCGTCGGACGCCGCGCACTCGATCGCCAGTGCCCCCTGGCCGGGGGCGGGCAGAACCGCGTCTATCGACAGGAAGTCGGTGACTTCGTCGGCGCGCCCGATCCGGTTGAGCCCGGCGGCGGCCAGCACGACCGCGTCCAGCTCACCGTCGTGGACGTACCGGATCCGGGTGTCGACGTTCCCCCGGATCGCGACCAGCTCGAAATCCAGCCCGTGCGCACGGGCGTACGCGTTCAGCTGGGCCGCCCTGCGCGGCGAACCGGTGCCGATCCGCGCCGCGCGCGGCAGATCGGTCAGCTTCAGCGCGTCCCGGGCGACGAGCACGTCGCGCGGGTCCTCGCGCACGGGTACGGCCGCCAGCGTCAGCCCCTCGGGCTGCGCCGTCGGCAGGTCCTTCAGCGAGTGAACGGCGAAGTCGACCTCGCCCGCGAGCAGCGCGTCGCGCAGCGCGGTGACGAACACGCCGGTCCCGCCGATCTGCGCGAGGTGCTCGCGGGAGGTGTCGCCGTACGTCGTGATCTCGACGAGTTCGACCGGGCGCCCGGTCACCTGACTCACCGCCTCGGCCACCTGCCCGGACTGGGCGAGGGCGAGTCTGCTCCGCCTCGTCCCCAGTCTCAGCGCCTTGTCACTCATTCCGGGTCCTTCTCATCCGTTGCCCGGGACACGGCGGCGACCGTCTCCTGGTCGAGGTCGAACAGGGTCCGCAGCGCGTCCGCGTACCCGGCGCCGCCGGGCTCCGCAGCGAGCTGCTTGACCCGTACGGTCGGCGCGTGCAGCAGCTTGTCGACGACGCGCCGCACGGTCTGGGTGATCTCGGCCCGGTGCTTGTCGTCGAGCCCGGGCAGCCGCCCTTCGAGGCGCGCGATCTCGCCGGCCACCACGTCGGCGGCCATCGTCCGCAGGGCGACGACGGTCGGCGTGATGTGCGCGGCGCGCTGTGCGGCACCGAAGGCGTTCACTTCGTCGGAGACGATCCGCCGGACCTGGTCCACGTCGGACGCCATCGGCGCGTCCGCGCTCGCCTCGGCCAGCGACTCGATGTCCACCAGCCGCACCCCGCCGACCCGGTGGGCGGCGCCGTCGATGTCGCGGGGCATCGCGAGGTCGAGCAGGCACAGTGCGGGTTCGGCTCCGGCGGAGACGACGTCCACCGTTTCGGGACGGCGCCGCTCGGGAATGCGGCCCACCGTCGCGGCGGTCTGCGCGAGCGCCGAGATCAGCTCGGCCTCCCGCTCCGCCCGCCGGTCCACGCTCCCGTTGTCGACCCACGCCGCGTGCTGCTCCAGCGTCGCCGCGTCCATCCCGGCGACAGCGGCATCGCCCGCGACGGAGAAGCCCTGCTGGACGGCGCCGAGGTCGAGGGGGCAGGAGTCTTCTGTCTGCGGCGGTTTGATCGTGCGCGGCGCGGGTACGACGTCGCGAACCGCCGCCTCCGTACGCCCCTCGACGGCCCGGGCGACGTCCTCCCCGGTCAGCACCAGCCCCGTCGCCCCCGTACAGGACACCGCCAGATCGGCCCGTGCCAGCTCGCCCGGCACCGATTCCATCGGGACCGCGCGAGCCGTCACGTCCGTACCGTCGGCCAGTATCTGTACGAGCCGCTCGGCGCGGTCGTACGTCCGGTTGGCGACGACGATCTCACCCACCCCGGCGCGCGCGAGCGTCGCCGCGGCCAGCGAGGACATCGACCCGGCGCCGATGACCAGCGCCTTCTTGCCCCGCACCCACTCCTCGACCGGCGTCTGCCGCGCGAGCTGCTCAAGCCCGAAGGTGACCAGCGACTGCCCGGCCCGGTCGATCCCGGTCTCCGAGTGCGCCCGCTTCCCGACCCTGAGGGCCTGCTGGAACAGGTCGTTCATCAGCCGCCCGGCGCTGTGCAGCTCCTGCGCCTTCGCGAGGGAGTCCTTCAGCTGCCCGAGGATCTGCCCCTCGCCGACGACCATCGAGTCGAGCCCGCACGCCACGGAGAACATGTGGTGGACGGCCCGGTCCTCGTAATGCACGTACAGGTACGGCGTCAGCTCCTCGAGCCCGACCCCGCTGTGCTGCGCGAGCAGCGTCGACAGCTCGGCGACCCCGGCGTGGAACTTGTCCACATCGGCGTACAGCTCGATCCGGTTGCAGGTCGCGAGGACGGCGGCCTCGGTGGCCGGCTCCGCGGCGACCGTGTCCTGAAGCAGCTTGACCTGCGCGTCCTGACCGAGCGAGGCCCGCTCCAGGACGCTCACGGGAGCGCTGCGGTGGCTCAGGCCGACGACGAGGAGACTCATGCCGGCATCACGGCGGGGACGTCCCCGTCGGGTCCCTGCTCGGGGGAGTCGCCCTGCGCGGCGGCGGTCGCGTTCTCGGCGATCTCACCGGCCTTGCGCTGCTCGTGGAAGGCGAGGATCTGGAGCTCGATCGAGAGGTCGACCTTGCGGACGTCGACCCCGTCGGGGACGGTCAGCACGGTCGGCGCGAAGTTCAGGATGGACGTCACCCCGGCGGCCACGAGCCGGTCGCACACCTGCTGCGCGACGCTCGGCGGGGTCGTGATGACCCCGATGGACACCCCGTTGTCCTGGATGATCCGCTCCAGGTCGTCACTGTGGCGCACGGCGATCCCGGCGACCTGGCGGCCCTCCATCGCGGGGTCGGCGTCGATGAGCGCGGCGACCCGGAACCCACGGCTGGCGAACCCGCCGTAGTTGGCGAGCGCGGCGCCGAGGTTACCGATGCCGACGATGACGACCGGCCAGTCCTGGGTGAGGCCCAGCTCGCGGGAGATCTGGTAGACGAGATACTCGACGTCGTAGCCGACACCGCGCGTTCCGTACGAACCCAGGTACGAGAAGTCCTTGCGCAGCTTGGCGGAGTTGACCCCCGCCGCCGCCGCGAGCTCCTCGGAGGAGACCGTGGGCACCGAGCGCTCCGACAACGCGGTCAGGGCACGGAGGTACAGCGGAAGCCTGGCGACGGTGGCCTCGGGAATCCCTCGGCTACGGGTCGCCGGTCGGTGAGTTCGGCCAGTTGCCACGGTGCTCCTGCGGGTTGCGCGGGGCTCTGGGCGGTCATACGTCCCCGGACCGCCCCGTCGAAAGCAGGCTATGTCTTTGTGAACGCGTGCACAAAGATGGTGTCCGATTTGCCCGGCCAACGTGACCGGGGTCACGCGTTTCACTCCTGGGGGCAAAACAGCTCACGCTCCTCATGAATCCCGCCCCCAAGACCACCTGGCCATCGATCCTAAGCGACATTCGTACGTCTTTGGACTAGCTGGTCAGTGCCTTCCGCAGCCGGGCCTCGTCCACGCGCCAGAACGTGTGCTGCTTCCCGTCCACCAGAACGACCGGAATCTGCTCCCAGTAGGCATCGTGAAGTGCGGCGTCCTGCTGAATGTCCTTCTTCTCCCACACCACGTCCAGCTCCCCGCACACCCTCGCCACCACCGCCTCGGCATCCTCACAGAGGTGACAGTCGGGCTTACCGATCAAGGTGACGTGCTTCGGTACGGAGGGCTTACGCCGGAACAGCGGAGTCATACGTCCCATTCTGGCCCGGCGTTGTCGCGGCGATATCGAGTTGTAGTGGAGAGTTCACACCCCCCGAACCTCGCCGATCCGGAAGGCACCCGGCGGACTGGCTATGCTCACGACATGGCCGCTCTCGGATGGCTCACTCCCCGTAGGCGCTCAGCCACGGCACGGAGCGTGTTGGCAGGTGAAGCGTCGGCTGAGGCTGCGCGCAAGTCCTCCAAGGAGGACGAGGAGAAGACCGCTGGTGCGGACAGGGAGCCGGAGTTCCCCGTCCAGGGCGACGACAAGGCCGCCGCGTTCTTCGACCTCGACAACACGGTCATGCAGGGCGCGGCCCTCTTCCACTTCGGCCGCGGCCTCTACAAACGCAAGTTCTTCGAGACCCGCGACCTCGCCCGCTTCGCCTGGCAGCAGGCGTACTTCCGCATGGCCGGCCACGAGGACCCCGAGCACATGCAGGACGCCCGCGACTCCGCCCTGTCCATCGTGAAGGGCCACCGCGTCGCCGAACTCCAGTCGATCGGCGAAGAGATCTACGACGAGTACCTCGCCGACCGCATCTGGCCGGGCACCCGAGCCCTGGCCCAGGCCCACCTGGACGCGGGCCAAAAGGTGTGGCTGGTCACAGCGGCCCCGATCGAAATCGCCCGCGTCATCGCCCGCCGCCTAGGCCTCACAGGCGCCCTAGGCACAGTCGCAGAATCAATAGACGGCATCTACACAGGCAGGCTAGTAGGCGAACTCCTCCACGGCCCCGCCAAAGCCGAAGCAGTCCGCGCCCTGGCCACCGCCGAATCCCTCGACCTCACCCGCTGCGCCGCCTACAGCGACAGCCACAACGACATCCCCATGCTCTCCCTCGTCGGCCACCCCTACGCCATCAACCCCGACTCCAAACTCCGCAAACACGCCCGCAACCTCGACTGGCGCCTCCGCGACTACCGCACCGGCCGCAAGGCCGCCCGCGTAGGCATCCCAGCGGCAGCAGGCGTGGGCGCGGTAGCGGGGGGCACGGCAGCGGCAATCGCGTTGAGCCGCCGCAAGCGCTGACGGAGTTCAACGAAACACACGATTACCGCCAACTCGCATCCCACGCGCGGGCAATCGGCGTTCAGGGGCACGGGGCTGCACCCATCAACGGCTCCGCCGCGGGGCGCGACAAGCCACAACACCCCTGCGCCACCCGATTATCCGACGGCCGGAAAATCACCGAAGCCGTCCCACCAGCAACCCCGCACGAGCCCCAGCAAACGTCAACTCGCATCCCACGCGCGGACAGTTGGCGTTTAGGGGCGCGGGGAACTGCGCGACAAGCCACAACGTGCCCCGCACCCGGCACAACACGCCCTGAAGCACCCCCGTAGCCGATCTTTTTCGATCAACCCGCGCTCAGAACACCGAACTTGATCCGCCCTCAATCGATCACAAACCCCATGTAATCGAAGTTTTGAGCAACTCGGCGTAGCAGCACCTTCACGAAGCGTTATTCTCCTCAAACGCATTCCGGAACCCGCCCACCACTGCAACAGGTGATCGGTCCCGCACTGCACGTGATGGAAGCTCTGCCTCTGGGAGTCCCGTGTACCCACACGTCGGGGTTGACGCCTCGGGCCTGGCTACGCTGCGCGATTCGATCGCAACGCTAAAGGAAACGCTGCGCGGCTGTGTCCCCCCCGCGTTCGGCGTCCCCGCCTTCGCCACCGCCACCCCCGTCGGCGCGTGCTACGCGCTCGCCGACGGCGGCACCACCGTCGGCAGGCGCGGTCGCACGACCGCCCCCGCCGCCCGCCGCCCCGCCGCGGACAGCGACAGCGCCCGCATGATGGACCTCGTGGAACGCGCGCAGTCCGGCGAGGCGGAAGCCTTCGGCTGCCTGTACGACCAGTACAGCGACACGGTCTACCGGTACATCTACTACCGGGTGGGCGGAAAGGCCACCGCCGAGGACCTCACCAGCGAGACATTCCTGCGCGCACTCAGAAGGATCGGCACCTTCACCTGGCAGGGCCGCGACTTCGGCGCCTGGCTGGTGACGATCGCCCGCAACCTCGTCGCCGACCACTTCAAGTCGAGCCGCTTCCGCCTGGAGGTGACGACCGGCGAGATGCTCGACGCGAACGAGGTCGAGCGCTCCCCGGAGGACTCCGTCCTGGAGTCCCTGTCGAACGCCGCGCTCCTGGACGCCGTACGCCGCCTCAACCCCCAACAGCAGGAGTGCGTGACGCTCCGCTTCCTCCAGGGCCTGTCGGTCGCGGAGACCGCGCGGGTGATGGGCAAGAACGAGGGCGCGATCAAGACGCTCCAGTACCGGGCCGTCCGTACCCTCGCCCGGCTCCTGCCGGAAGACGCGCGGTAACCGAAACCTCCCGCCAACTCACTTTCAGTGAAAGTCCGTTGACTTCCCGATCCGATCATCCTCAGTCCGTAACCCAAGTGCCGCGCCATTCGTTGAGCGGGATACAGGCTCCCTGTGGTCACGTTCCGCCCGCCCCCGATCACCCGATCGTGGGGAACCGGTCGAGGACGTGCAACCCTCAGACCCCCAGGGGAGTCGACCGTGATGACGAGAGGAGGTGCCGCCAGTGATCGCGAACGTATCGGCACACCGGCGGGCGAACGCCTTCGCCCAGGCCCTGGAGGATTCCGACCGGGGCACGGCGGCCGAGCAGCCCGAGGGATCACCGCCGGCACCGGCCGCCGCCGACCGCACCGAACAGGACACGCTGCTGTCCCTGACGGCGGACCTCGCGGAGCTGCCGAAGCCGCAGCTGGACCCCGAGGTCAAGGTCGTCCAGCGGGCGCAGTTGGTCGCCGCGATGGAAGCGATGCTGCAAGGGGGTGAGGCCCCCTCCGTACCGGAACAGCGCGGTCACCGCGCCGCGAAACACCGGGCGCTCGGCAAGCTCCGCCCGCGCGGCCGGCTCGCGAAGGGCCTCACGGCGGGCGGCCTCAGCGTCGGCGTCGCCGCGGGCGCCTTCGGCGGGGTCGCGGCGGCGAGTTCGGACGCGCTGCCGGGCGACTCGTTGTACGGCCTGAAGCGCGGCATCGAGGACTTCAAGCTGACGTACCTGACGGACGACGACACGGAGCGCGGCCAGGCGTACCTGGACCAGGCGTCGACGCGCCTGAACGAAGCGCGCCGCCTCCTCGACCGAGGCCGAGGCGCCCACCTCGACCACGAGTCGCTGGGCGAGATCCGCCGCACCCTCTCGGGCATGACCCACGACGCGACGGAGGGCCACCGCCTCCTGCACGAGGCGTACGAACGCGACCCGGAGTCCCTGGGCCCGATGCGCGCCCTCTCCGCCTTCGCCCAGTCCCACCGCGAAACATGGGGCGCCCTCCGCAACAGCCTCCCGGTCCAACTGGGCGACGTGGGCGACCAGGTCACCTCGGTCTTCGACGCGATGGACGAGGAGGTGGCCCCCCTGCAATCCCTCCTC
>NZ_LIRL01000720.1 GCF_001419795.1 Streptomyces niveiscabiei | reverse complement strand
TCCCCGGCCCGCCCCCTACGCCGCGATCAGCACCATCAGCAATATGAACGCGGCCCACCCGGCGATGGACAGCCACCCGAGGATGATCCCCGTCATGGCGAACCCCTCGCCGCCCTCCCCGGTCCGCTGGATCTCCGTCCGAGCCGTGTGCCCGAGGATCACCGCGGGAATCCCGGTCAACCCCATCGTCATGGTCGTCAGCACCCCGCACACCAGCGCCCCCACGGCCTTCCCGTTGGTCGGCGGCGCGGGCATCGGCCGGAACGTCCGGGGCACATACCCCTGCGGCGGCCCGAACTGCTGCACAGGCGCGGGCCCCTGCGGCAGATCGGCGACGATCAGCGACAGCTCCCCCACGGTCCGGGCCTGATACGCCCGGGCGACCCGCTTCTCCAGCTCGTCCGCCTGCAACCGCCCCTCACTGAACCCGGCCCGCAGCACATCCACGGCCCGCTCCCGGTCAGCCGTGGACGCCAGCATCCCCTGCTGCACCCCCGGAAGACCTTGCTGCCCACCCTGCCCCTGAGCCGGCTGCCACGGCTGCCACGGCGTCGGATACGACACGGGACCTCCCCCGGACGGCACTTCTCTTACCCCTATCATCCCTCAACGCCCGAGACGCGCGCATGGTTCCACACCCCCGTACCCAAAGCCGAAGGGCGGCCACCCCGAAAAGGGGTGACCGCCCTCAAGCACTGCCGAGCCCTACGGCCTACTGGTTGTACGGCCCGTAGTCGTAGTCCTCCAGCGGAACAGCCTGGCCGGACCCGGTGCCGAACGGCGAGTAGTCGATGTCGTCGTACCCGACGGCCGAGTACATCGCGGCCTTGGCCTCCTCGGTCGGCTCCACCCGGATGTTGCGGTAGCGGGAGAGCCCCGTACCGGCCGGGATGAGCTTACCGATGATGACGTTCTCCTTGAGGCCGATGAGGGAGTCGGACTTGGCGTTGATCGCCGCGTCCGTGAGGACCCTCGTCGTCTCCTGGAAGGACGCCGCCGACAGCCAGGACTCCGTGGCCAGCGAGGCCTTGGTGATACCCATGAGCTGCGGACGACCGGAGGCGGGGTGACCGCCTTCCTGGACGACCCGACGGTTCTCGGTCTCGAACTTCGACCGCTCGACCAGCTCGCCCGGCAGGAGCTCCGCGTCGCCGGACTCGATGATCGTCACCCGGCGCAGCATCTGCCGGATGATGATCTCGATGTGCTTGTCGTGGATCGACACACCCTGCGAGTTGTAGACCTTCTGGACCTCGCCGACCAGGTGGACCTGGACGGCACGCTGACCGAGGATGCGCAGCACGTCGTGGGGGTTGGTCGCGCCGACCGTGAGCTTCTGGCCCACCTCGACGTGCTCACCCTCACTGACCAGCAGACGCGCACGCTTCGAGATCGGGAACGCCGTCTCGTCGCTGCCGTCGTCCGGCGTGATGACGATCTTCTTGGTCTTCTCGGTCTCCTCGATCCGCACGCGGCCCTGGGCCTCGGAGATCGGGGCGACACCCTTGGGCGTACGGGCCTCGAAGAGCTCGACGACACGGGGCAGACCCTGGGTGATGTCGTCACCGGCCACACCACCGGTGTGGAAGGTACGCATCGTCAGCTGGGTACCGGGCTCACCGATGGACTGCGCGGCGATGATGCCGACCGCCTCACCGATGTCGACCAGCTTGCCGGTCGCGAGGGAGCGGCCGTAGCACATGGCACAGGTGCCGACGTGCGACTCGCAGGTCAGGATCGAGCGGGTCTTGACCTCCTCGATGCCGTGCAGGACCAGCTCGTCGATGAGGACGTCGCCGAGGTCGGTGTTGGCCGGGGCCAGCACACGGCCGTCGACGGTGATGTCCTCGGCCAGCATGCGGGCGTAGACGGACGTCTCGACGTTCTCCGTCTTGCGCAGCACGCCGTCCTCGCCGCGCTCGGCGATGGCCAGCTTGAGGCCGCGGTCGGTGCCGCAGTCCTCCTCGCGGATGATGACGTCCTGCGAGACGTCCACCAGACGACGGGTGAGGTAACCCGAGTCGGCGGTACGCAGGGCGGTGTCGGCGAGACCCTTACGGGCACCGTGCGTGGAGATGAAGTACTCCAGCACGGACAGGCCCTCACGGAACGAGGCCTTGATCGGACGCGGGATGGTCTCGTTCTTCGCGTTCGACACCAGACCACGCATACCGGCGATCTGCCGCATCTGCATCATGTTTCCTCGGGCACCCGAGTCAACCATCATGAAGATGGGGTTCGTCTTGGGGAAGTTCGCGTTCATCGCCTCGGCGACCTCGTTGGTCGCCTGCGTCCAGATCTGGATGAGCTCCTGGGTGCGCTCTTCCTTGGTGATCAGACCGCGCTCGTACTGCTTCTGGACCTTCTCGTCCTTGGCCTCGTACCCGGCGACGATCTCCTTCTTCGCCTCGGGGACGACCACGTCGGAGATGGCGACGGTGACACCGGAACGGGTCGCCCAGTGGAAGCCGGCCGCCTTCAGGTTGTCCAGCGTCGCGGCGACGATCACCTTGGGGTAGCGCTCGGCGAGGTCGTTGACGATCTCGGAGAGCTGCTTCTTGCCCACCGAGTAGTCGACGAACGGGTAGTCCTCGGGCAGCAGCTCGTTGAAGAGCGCGCGGCCCAGCGTGGTGCGCAGCCGGAAGCTGTCACCCTGCTGCCACTCCGGCTCGTCCGCCTCGCGCACCGGCGGCGTCCAGCCACGCGGCGGGATGGTGCCCACCGGGAAGCGGATGTCGACCGGCGACTGGAGGGCCAGCTCCCCGGCGTCGAACGCCATGATCGCCTCGGGCACCGAGGAGAAGGAGCGGTCCTCGCCCTTGGTGTCGCGCAGCTCGCCGTCGGTGGTGAGGAAGAACAGACCGAGGACCATGTCCTGGGTCGGCATCGTCACCGGACGGCCGTCGGCGGGCTTGAGGATGTTGTTCGAGGACAGCATCAGGATGCGTGCCTCGGCCTGCGCCTCCGCGGAGAGCGGCAGGTGGACGGCCATCTGGTCACCGTCGAAGTCCGCGTTGAACGCGGTGCACACGAGCGGGTGGATCTGGATGGCCTTGCCCTCGACGAGCTGCGGCTCGAAGGCCTGGATGCCGAGGCGGTGCAGGGTGGGCGCACGGTTCAGCAGCACCGGGTGCTCGGCGATGACCTCTTCGAGGACGTCGTACACGACGGTGCGGCCACGCTCGACCATCCGCTTGGCGGACTTGATGTTCTGCGCGTGGTTGAGGTCCACGAGCCGCTTCATGACGAACGGCTTGAACAGCTCGAGCGCCATCGCCTTCGGCAGACCGCACTGGTGCAGCTTGAGCTGCGGACCGACGACGATCACGGAACGCGCGGAGTAGTCCACACGCTTGCCGAGCAGGTTCTGACGGAAACGACCCTGCTTGCCCTTCAGCATGTCGCTGAGGGACTTCAGCGGACGGTTGCCGGGGCCCGTGACCGGGCGGCCACGACGGCCGTTGTCGAAGAGGGCGTCCACGGCCTCCTGGAGCATGCGCTTCTCGTTGTTCACGATGATCTCGGGCGCGCCGAGGTCGAGAAGCCGCTTCAGGCGGTTGTTGCGGTTGATCACACGGCGGTACAGGTCGTTCAGGTCGGAGGTCGCGAAGCGGCCACCGTCCAGCTGCACCATCGGGCGGAGGTCCGGCGGGATGACCGGGACGCAGTCCAGGACCATGCCCTTGGGGCTGTTGCTGGTCTGGAGGAACGCGGAGACGACCTTGAGGCGCTTGAGCGCGCGGGTCTTCTTCTGGCCCTTGCCGGTGCGGATGATCTCGCGGAGGCGCTCGGCCTCCTCTTCGAGGTCGAAGGACTCCAGGCGCTTCTGGAGCGCGGCGGCGCCCATCGAGCCGTCGAAGTAGGTGCCGAACCGGTCGCGCAGCTCGCGGTAGAGCAGCTCGTCGCCCTCCAGGTCCTGGACCTTGAGGTTCTTGAACCGGGTCCAGACCTCGTCGAGGCGGTCGATCTCGCGCTGCGAGCGGTCACGCAGCTGCTTCATCTCACGCTCGGCGCCTTCGCGCACCTTGCGGCGCACGTCGGACTTGGCGCCCTCGGCCTCCAGCTCGGCCAGGTCGCCTTCCAGCTTCTTGGCGCGAGCCTCCAGGTCGGAGTCCCGGCGGTTCTCGATCTGCTGCCGCTCGACCGAGACGTGCGCCTCAAGGGAGGGCAGGTCACGGGTACGGCGCTCGTCGTCGACGTACGTGATCATGTACGCCGCGAAGTAGATGACCTTCTCCAGGTCCTTCGGGGCGAGGTCGAGCAGGTAGCCCAGGCGCGACGGGACGCCCTTGAAGTACCAGATGTGGGTGACGGGAGCGGCCAGCTCGATGTGGCCCATCCGCTCACGGCGCACCTTGGCGCGGGTGACCTCGACGCCACAGCGCTCACAGATGATGCCCTTGAAGCGGACGCGCTTGTACTTGCCGCAGTAGCACTCCCAGTCCCGGGTGGGGCCGAAGATCTTCTCGCAGAAGAGCCCGTCCTTTTCCGGCTTCAGGGTGCGGTAGTTGATCGTCTCGGGCTTCTTGACCTCGCCGTGGCTCCACTGACGGATGTCGTCCGCGGTGGCCAGGCCGATCCGAAGCTCGTCGAAGAAGTTGACGTCGAGCACTATGCGTCAATCCCTCTCAGGGTTGTAAGTCATGGGGTCTGAAACGGGGGTCCTGGGGCCGGAGGCCTTCATGGCGAAGGCCTCCGGACTCCCGTCAGACCTCTTCGACGCTGCTCGGCTCGCGCCGGGACAGGTCGATGCCGAGCTCTTCCGCAGCGCGGAAGACGTCCTCGTCGGTGTCGCGCATCTCGATGGACATGCCGTCCGAGGACAGCACCTCCACGTTGAGGCACAGGGACTGCATCTCCTTGATGAGCACCTTGAAGGACTCGGGGATGCCGGGCTCGGGGATGTTCTCGCCCTTGACGATGGCCTCGTAGACCTTCACGCGGCCGGTGACGTCGTCGGACTTGATGGTCAGCAGCTCCTGGAGGGCGTACGCGGCGCCGTAAGCCTCCAGCGCCCACACCTCCATCTCACCGAAGCGCTGGCCACCGAACTGGGCCTTACCACCCAGCGGCTGCTGGGTGATCATCGAGTACGGACCGGTCGACCGGGCGTGCAGCTTGTCGTCGACCAGGTGGTGGAGCTTGAGGATGTACATGTAGCCGATGGAGATCGGGTCCGGGAACGGCTCACCGCTGCGGCCGTCGAACAGCCGCGCCTTGCCGGTCGGCTGCACCATGCGGTCGCCGTCGCGGTTCGGGATGGTGTGGTTCAGCAGACCCGCGAGCTCGTCCTCACGCGCACCGTCGAAGACCGGGGTGGCGACGTTGGTGCCGGGGGCGACCTGGTCGGCGCCGATCACCTGGAGCCGCTGCGCCCACTCCTCGCCGAGCCCGGAGACGTCCCAGCCGCGGCTGGCCAGCCAGCCGAGGTGGATCTCCAGCACCTGTCCCGGGTTCATTCGGGACGGCACACCCAGCGGGTTGAGGATGATGTCGACCGGCGTGCCGTCCTCCAGGAACGGCATGTCCTCGATCGGCAGGATCTTCGAGATGACGCCCTTGTTGCCGTGCCGGCCGGCGAGCTTGTCACCGTCGGTGATCTTCCGCTTCTGCGCCACGTACACGCGCACCAGCTGGTTGACCCCGGGCGGCAGCTCGTCGCCCTCCTCACGGTCGAAGACGCGTACGCCGATGATCTTGCCGATCTCGCCGTGCGGCACCTTCAGCGAGGTGTCACGGACCTCGCGCGCCTTCTCGCCGAAGATCGCGCGCAGCAGCCGCTCCTCGGGCGTCAGCTCGGTCTCGCCCTTGGGCGTGACCTTGCCGACCAGGATGTCACCGGCGACGACCTCGGCACCGATGCGGATGATGCCGCGCTCGTCGAGGTCGGCGAGGACCTCCTCGGAGACGTTCGGGATGTCCCGGGTGATCTCCTCGGGGCCGAGCTTGGTGTCACGGGCGTCGACCTCGTGCTCCTCGATGTGGATCGAGGAGAGGACGTCGTCCTGCACGAGGCGCTGCGACAGGATGATCGCGTCCTCGTAGTTGTGGCCCTCCCACGGCATGAACGCGACCAGCAGGTTCTTGCCGAGCGCCATCTCGCCGTTCTCGGTGGCCGGGCCGTCGGCCAGCACCTGGCCGGCGATGATCCGGTCGCCGTCGTTGACGATGACCTTCTGGTTGACCGAGGTGCCCTGGTTGGAGCGGGCGAACTTGGCCAGGCGGTACGTGATGTACGTGCCGTCGTCGTTGGCGGTGGTGATGTAGTCGGCGGAGACCTCCTGGACCACACCGGCCTTCTCGGCCTTGACGACGTCACCGGCGTCGACGGCGGAGCGGTACTCCATGCCGGTGCCGACGAGCGGGGCCTCGCTCTTGATGAGCGGAACGGCCTGGCGCATCATGTTCGCGCCCATGAGGGCACGGTTGGCGTCGTCGTGCTCCAGGAACGGGATCATGGCGGTCGCGACCGACACCATCTGGCGCGGCGAGACGTCCATGTAGTCGACCTCGTCACCGGGGACGTAGTCGACCTCGCCGCCACGGCGGCGGACCAGGACGCGGTTCTCGGTGAAGCGCAGTTCGTCGTTGAGCGTGGCGTTGGCCTGCGCGATGACGAAGCGGTCCTCCTCGTCGGCCGTCAGGTAGTCGACCTCGTCGGTGACCTGGCCGTCGACGACCTTGCGGTACGGGGTCTCGACGAACCCGAACGCGTTGACGCGGCCGTAGGAGGCGAGCGAGCCGATCAGACCGATGTTCGGGCCTTCGGGGGTCTCGATCGGGCACATGCGGCCGTAGTGCGAGGGGTGCACGTCACGGACCTCGAAGCCGGCCCGCTCACGGGAGAGACCACCCGGACCGAGCGCCGACAGACGGCGCTTGTGGGTGAGACCCGACAGCGGGTTGTTCTGGTCCATGAACTGCGACAGCTGGCTGGTGCCGAAGAACTCCTTGATGGAGGCGACGACCGGCCGGATGTTGATCAGGGTCTGCGGCGTGATCGCCTCGACGTCCTGGGTGGTCATGCGCTCACGCACGACGCGCTCCATACGGGCGAGACCCGTACGGACCTGGTTCTGGATCAGCTCGCCGACCGAGCGCAGACGGCGGTTGCCGAAGTGGTCGATGTCGTCGGTCTCGACGACGATCGTCTGGCCGCTGTCGCCGACCGTCTCGGTCTCGCCCGCGTGCAGCTTGACGAGGTACTTGATCGTCGCGATGACGTCCTCGACGGTCAGCACACCGGCGTCGAGCGGCGCGTCCGCGGCGAGCTTCTTGTTCACCTTGTAGCGGCCGACCTTCGCGAGGTCGTAGCGCTTCGGGTTGAAGTAGAGGTTCTCCAGCAGCGTCTGCGCGGCCTCACGGGTCGGCGGCTCGCCCGGACGCAGCTTGCGGTAGATGTCGAGCAGCGCGTCGTCCTGGCCCTGGGTGTGGTCCTTCTCCAGGGTGGCGCGCATCGACTCGTACTCGCCGAACTCCTCCAGGATCTGCTCGGTCGTGTAGCCGAGGGCCTTGAGGAGGACGGTCACGGACTGCTTGCGCTTGCGGTCGATGCGGACACCGACCATGTCGCGCTTGTCGATCTCCATCTCCAGCCAGGCACCCCGGGACGGGATGATCTTCGCGGAGAAGATGTCCTTGTCGGAGGTCTTGTCGATGGAGGAGTCGAAGTAGACACCGGGCGAGCGCACGAGCTGCGACACGACGACACGCTCGGTGCCGTTGATGACGAAGGTGCCCTTGTTGGTCATGAGCGGGAAGTCGCCCATGAAGACCGTCTGGGACTTGATCTCGCCGGTCTCGTTGTTGGTGAACTCGGCGGTGACGAAGAGCGGCGCGGCGTACGTGAAGTCGCGCTCCTTGCACTCGTCGATGGAGTTCTTCGGCGGCTCGAAGCGGTGGTCGCGGAAGGTCAGCGACATCGACCCGGAGAAGTCCTCGATCGGGGAGATCTCCTCGAAGATCTCCTCCAGGCCGGACTTGGTGGGGACGTCCTGACCGGACTCCAGAGCCGCCTCGACGCGGCTCTGCCAGGCGGTGTTGCCGAGCAGCCAGTCGAAGCTCTCGGTCTGGAGCGCGAGCAGGTTCGGAACCTCGAGAGGCTCCTTGATCTTTGCAAAGGAGATGCGCAGCGGGGCAGTGCTGGCGGCGTTGTTCGTATTCGCGGTCGAGGCGGTGCGCGAGGCGGCCAAGAGGGGGTCCTTCCGAGGGCTCGGACTCACTACGCGCTTCCCGGCCCCTCCCCGGCGCACAAACGACGAAAGTCCCAGGTCAGGGCCGTTTCAGTCGCTGAGCTCAAGTGAGGGCAGACCCCTGGTGACGGGCAGGGGATAGCTAACAGGCAGCGCAAAGGGACAGTGTAGCCATCCGGCACACTGATGTCCAGCCCCGATTTTCAACAGCCCTCGTCGTCACTCACAGTCCTCGGCGCGCTTGCCCTCAACGCACGGTCATCCTGCCCTCTTCGCCGTCGATCCATGCCTCGGATTCGGATCCTTGTGACGACGCGTCCTGAGAATTGCGCGCTGCGTGCTGTTCGTCAAGAGCCCCCCGCCCGAACAGAGGGTGTCCGCAGACACGACGAAGATCACCATACCCCTCGTGAACAGGGGTTCAAGGCAACCGTGGCCACGCTTCCAGGAACGCCGAAGAGCGACCACCCGGATGGATGATCGCTCTTCGCGGTGCTCGCGTTACAGCCCTCGCGGACCGTTTTCCGAGACGCTTCCCGAGGCCCTCAGCGGGCCCCGGAAGGTGTTACTTGACCTCGACCGAGGCGCCGGCGCCCTCAAGGGCTTCCTTCGCCTTGTCAGCGGCTTCCTTGTTGACCTTCTCGACGACGGGCTTCGGCGCACCGTCGACCAGGTCCTTGGCCTCCTTGAGGCCCAGGGAGGTGAGCTCGCGCACGACCTTGATGACCTGGATCTTCTTGTCGCCGGCACCGGTCAGGATGACGTCGAACTCGTCCTTCTCCTCGACGGCCTCAGCGGCGCCACCGGCGGCACCACCGGCGACGACGACCGGCGCGGCAGCCGCGGCGGTGACGTCGAACTTCGCCTCGAACGCGGAGACGAACTCGGAGAGCTGGATGAGGGTCATGTTCTCGAACTCGGCAAGCAGTTCGTCCTGGGTGAGCGCCATGGTGGCTGCTCCTTCCACTTCTAGATCGGCAGGTGCCGGATGTATGTGTCTGGCGGGCGTGCGGCCCGCTACGACCGCTGCGCTACGGCTGGATGCCTCACGCGGCGGTCATGATGCGAGCCGAATTACTCGGCACCGCCCTGCTCGGCCTGCTTGGCGCGAAGGGCGTCCACGGTGCGGACGAGCTTCGTCGGCAGCGCCTGGAAGAGCTGTGCAGCCTGCGTCTGCTTGCCCTTCATGGCACCGGCCAGCTTGCTGAGCAGAACCTCGCGGGACTCGAGGTCCGCGAGCTTCTTGATCTCGTCGGCGGACAGCGCCTTGCCGTCAAGGACACCGCCCTTGATGACGAGGTTCGGGTTGTCCTTGGCGAAGTCACGAAGACCCTTCGCCGACGTCACCGGGTCACCGGTGATGAAGGCGACCGCCGTCGGACCGTTGAACAGGTCGTCGAGCGTCGAGATCCCGGCCTCGTTGGCCGCGATCTTGGTCAGCGTGTTCTTCACCACGGCGTACTGGGCGTCCGCACCGAGCGAACGGCGCAGCGTCTTGAGCTGCGCCACGGTGAGACCCCGGTACTCGGTCAGCACGGCGGCGTTCGAGCTGCGGAACTGCTCCGTCAGCTCGGCTACCGCGGCAGCCTTGTCGGGCCTTGCCATAAGCGTGGCCTCCTTCCGGGTGATGAGACCGCTCGGAAGGGGCTGGGGAAAACGAAACGCCCCGGCGCAGGCGCACGGGGCGTAGCTCGACCGGGACTCGCACACCGCTCGGGCGGCGAACTCCGGGAGCACTTCCACGATCACCTGCGCGGGTCGTCCGCGTATCAGCGGATCCTTCGGCCACCGCACATCCTGACGGACACACGGCGACGACCAGCGGTCTTTGGCTTCTCAAGGAGAGTACGCGACCGGATCGGCGCGGGGCAAATCCGGTCGTACGACGATGAGGCTCCCTACGGGGCTCAGGCGGCCGGAGTCGCCTCCAGGCCCTCCAGGTCGAGGTCGCTCTCGTCGAGGCCCTTCAGCTCCTCGCCGAGGTTCTTGAGCATGTCCATCAGGTCGAAGGTGTCCTTCGCGGCGGGCGGCGTGACCTTGGCCTGCGCGCCGTAGTCGGAGAGCTTCATGCTCATCTTGACCGGGCCGTCGGGGTGGTCCATGACGACGTCCATCCGGACCGGGAGGTCGTCCTTGTTGACCCAGACGTCCGTGTCGTAGCCCGTGAAGCCGGACTTCTCGATGCCCTTGAGGAGCTTGTCGCGGTCGGCGGAGTCCAGGACGTCCAGCGACTTGTTGGACGCCATCATCTCCTTGACCGTGAGCAGGCCCTTGTAGTGCTCCGCGTCGACGCCGTCGACCTTCTCGCTGCCCACGTGCTTGATGTTCGGCGATTCGAGGAGCAGGGCGAGCTGGTCCACCGGGCTCTGGTTCATGTCCTCCAGGCCGGAGGTCATCCGCTTCTGGAGCGCCTTGTCACCGCTGGCCTTCGCGGCGGCCATCAGGTCGAGCTTCATCCAGCGCTTGCCGTCCGTCAGCTCGGTCGTGGCCGGCGAGGTGCCCATGTCCATGAACATGACGTTGTCCGCCATGATCATGCGGACGCTCTCCGGGGCGCCCGGCTCGTCCGTGAGACCGTCGCCCTTCATCGTGACGTCCATCACGGTCGGGTCCCAGCCCATGACGCCGGTCATCGTCGTGTTGCCGCCACCCCCCATGGCCTTCGGCATGGTCATGGTCATGTTGACCTTCGCGGACTTCGCCTCGGACGTCTTCTCGAACGACGCCTTCAGCACCTGCGCCGCTGTCCGCTCCACGGTGTCGGACGCGTTCCCGCAGGCCACGGCGCCGGTCAGCACCAGAGCGGTCACACTGGCGGCGGCTGCCTTCTTCCGGACGTTCACACGTACCCCCCACAGTCCCAAGGAGCCTCCCCAGACTCCCCTTCATTTGATTTACCTGTATAGAACCTTAGTCCGAGACTCCCTTTACTGTCCCCGACGTTTTCACCCACCCGACAGTTCCCGCACCAGCTCCGAGAAGTCCGCCGTGTCCTTCGCCGGGGGCCGCTCGGCGGTCACCTTCGTGCCGTAGTCCCCGTAGTACGCGGTCTGGCTGTACGGCCCGCCCGAGGCGACGCCCGTCTCCACCTTCTTCACCAGCAGGTTCCGCTCGTCCACCCAGACGTCCACCCGCTCGGTCGTCACACTGGACGCGTCGGAGTCCACGGACCCCGAGTAGTGCGTCGTACGCCGCCCCCGCACCGTCTCCCGGCCGACCTCGCGCACGTCCCCCGATGCCGCCAGGAGCTTCACCGCGCGGCTGGGGGCCGTGTTCCGGAGCTGGTCCGGGAGGACGGCACCGGCGCCGCCCGCGAAGCGCTCCAGGTCGGCGTACGCGTACCGCACCCACTGCTTGCCGCCGGCCGCCTTCGCGAGCCGCGCGCCCGTACGCGCGTAGTACGCGTCCGGCAGATAGCGGGCCTCCGTCGAGGTCACGCCCGCCTTCCGCATGGTCTCGGCGACGCTGCCCCCGGTGTAGGTCAGCACGAGCGTCCCCGTGAACCCCCGCGCCCACGACACCGCCCCCTCGGCCGTCAGGGACATCAGCTTCCCCATCACCGTGCTCGACTCGACCTTCGCCGACCCGGCGTCCCCGGTGGCCCGCTCGGCACCCCTGAGGGCCGCGACGGGCGCGCTCGGCGCCGCCGCCTGCGCGCCGGGCTCCGACGCCGTGCACGCGACGCTCCCCAGCAGCAGGGCCGCCGTCGCCGCCCACAGCCCCACCCGCGCCATCGGTCCCCCCTGTGCGATCTCCGTTCCCGCACGTTAACCCAGGCCACCGACAACGGGAACGGGCCCCACACCCGAAGGCGTGGGGCCCGTGTCCGACTACGAGGTGAGCGGTGAGGCTCAGACCGCGGCCGGGTCCTCCTCGACGAGGAGGTTGCGGGTGCGGTTGGGGTCGACCTGAATGCCGGGGCCGATCGTGGTGCTGATCGCGGCCTTCTTGATGTAGCGACCCTTCGCGGCGGACGGCTTGAGACGCGTGATCTCTTCCAGCGCCGCGGCGTAGTTCTCCACCAGCTTCTCGTCCTCGAAGGACGTCTTGCCGATGATGAAGTGCAGGTTCGAGTGCTTGTCGACGCGGAACTCGATCTTGCCGCCCTTGATGTCCGTGACGGCCTTGGCCACGTCCGGGGTGACGGTGCCGGTCTTCGGGTTCGGCATCAGACCACGCGGACCGAGCACGCGGCCGAGGCGGCCGACCTTGCCCATGAGGTCCGGGGTGGCGACGACGGCGTCGAAGTCCAGGCGGCCCTTGGCGACCTCGTCGATCAGTTCGTCGGAGCCGACGATGTCGGCGCCCGCGGCCTCCGCGGCAGCAGCACGGTCACCGGTCGCGAAGACCAGGACCCGGGCGGTCTTGCCGGTGCCGTGCGGCAGGTTCACGGTGCCACGGACCATCTGGTCGGCCTTGCGCGGGTCGACACCCAGGCGGAAGGCGACCTCGACGGTGCCGTCGAACTTCGAGGTGGAGGTCTCCTTGGCGAGACGGACGGCCTCGAGCGGGGCGTACAGCTTCTCCCGGTCGACCTTGGCGTCCGCAGCGCGAAGGGCCTTGCTGCGCTTGCTCATTACTGCTCCTGTGAGGTTCTGGAGTCGTGGTTCAGGGCCGAGCAGGCCCTCCCACATATCTGCGGTGAAGGGGGGTGAGGTCAGCCCTCGACGACGACGCCCATGGAGCGCGCGGTACCGGCGATGATCTTCGCCGCGGCGTCCAGGTCGTTGGCGTTGAGGTCGGGGAGCTTGGTCGTGGCGATCTCGCGGACCTGCGCCTCGGTGATCTTGGCGACCTTGGTCTTGTGCGGCTCGCCCGAGCCCTTCTCGACACCGGCGGCCTTGAGGATCATCTTCGCGGCCGGCGGAGTCTTGGTCACGAAGGTGAAGGAGCGGTCCTCGTAGACCGTGATCTCCACCGGGATGACCCAGCCACGCTGCGACTCGGTCGCCGCGTTGTAGGCCTTGCAGAACTCCATGATGTTGACACCGTGCTGACCGAGCGCGGGGCCGACCGGCGGGGCGGGGTTCGCCGCACCGGCGTTGATCTGGAGCTTGATGAGCCCCGTGACCTTCTTCTTCTTGGGAGGCATAGCTCTCCGGGTCCTTTCGATTCGGGTCCTGCCGACGCTCGGGAATCACCCGGACGCAGGCATACCGCACAACGATAACGGGTATAGGTGTGCGGCCAAAAACCGAGCAGGTCAGACAAGCCGCGAAGGCCCGCCTGACCTGGTCGGAAGTATTTCTTCCAGAAGGACCTAGTTCTTCTGGATCTGGTCGAAGGACAGCTCGACCGGCGTCTCGCGGCCGAAGATCTCCACCAGGCCCTTGACCTTCTTGGAGTCGGCGTTGATCTCGTTGATCGTGGCCTGGAGGGTCGCGAACGGACCGTCCGTCACCGTCACCGAGTCGCCGACCTCGAAGTCCAGCACCTGGACCTCGACCTTGCGCGACGGCGCCGGCTTGCCCTCGGCCTCGGCCGCCTCACGGGCCGCCTTCTCCTCCGCCTCGGGCGCGAGCATCTTGACGATCTCGTCCAGCGTCAGCGGGTAGGGGTCGTACGCGTTGCCCACGAAGCCGGTGACGCCGGGGGTGTTGCGGACGACGCCCCAGGACTCGTTCGTGAGGTCCATCCGGACCAGGACGTACCCGGGAAGCTTGTTCTGCCGGATCGTCTTGCGCTCGCCGTTCTTGATCTGGGCGACCTCTTCCTGCGGCACCTCGGCCTGGAAGATGAAGTCCTCGACGTTCAGCGAGACGGCGCGCTGCTCCAGGTTGGTCTTCACGCGGTTCTCGTAACCGGCGTAGGTGTGGATGACGTACCACTCGCCGGGAAGGGTGCGCAGCTCCTCGCGGAGGGCCTCGACGGGGTCGACGGGAGCGGTCTCGACGTCGCCGCCGGACTCCTCTTCCTCGTCGTCGTCCTCGCCGCCCTCTTCGAGCTCGGCGTCCTCGACGTCGGCGTCCTCTTCGAGGTGGACGGCGTCCTCTTCAGCGGCCTCGCCGGCCTCGGCGTCGGCAGCCTCCACCTCGTCCAGGTCCTCGTCCGCGCCCTCGACGATGTCGAGCTCGTCGTCGACGGACTCGACGGCCTCGACAGCTTCGTGGTCGTCGTTCAGGTTCTGGTCAGACACGTGGCTGCTTCTTCCTGGGTTGCATAAGGGTGGAACATGCGAAAGGGGCGCCGGTTTCCTCGGCGCCCTTCGCTGGTCGGCTCAGCCGAAGACGTACTTGGCGGCGTGGCTGAGGCCGTAGTCGATCACCGTGACCAGACCGATCATGATGACCACGAAGACGATCACCACGGTGGTGTAGGTGGTGAGCTGATTGCGCGTGGGCCAGACTACCTTGCGCAGCTCGGCGACGATCTGACGGTAGAAGAGGGCCAGTCGCTTCAGCGGCCCCCGCTTGGCCCGCTTGCCGCCCTTGCGCGCCTTCTTCTTGCTCTCAGGCGCTTCGTCCTGGGCATCAGGCGTGTCGATGGAGCCCACGGCATCCGCCATTCGTCCTCACCTGTTCCCGGGTCGTGGCCGTGCCGCGCCCGGTCTGAGCCGCACGACGGTGCAATGCTGTATGTACCTGCGCACACTTCCTGGAGAAGGAGTGTGAAGCAGGGCCGGAGGGACTTGAACCCCCAACCGCTGGTTTTGGAGACCAGTGCTCTACCAATTGAGCTACGACCCTTTGTGTGTTCCTCAACCTACCGTATCCAACCGGGTGCTTGGTGTGCACCGCTCGTGGCACGGGTGTTGAGGGCCAACGACGGATGAGTGTACGTGCTCAGGGGCCGTGCGTCGAACGTGAAGCGCTCTTGATCGGATTCATCTCGGGTTGCCCAGTACGTGAAACCGGCGTGCCGGTGGTGTTCCGGGTCTGAAAACATGTGCCCCATGAGCGCTGCAACCTCTCCCACCGAACGCCGGGTCTCGGCCCGCATCGGCGCGATCTCCGAGTCCGCGACCCTCGCCGTGGACGCCAAGGCGAAGGCCCTCAAGGCCGCCGGGCGTCCGGTGATCGGCTTCGGCGCGGGTGAGCCCGACTTCCCGACCCCCGACTACATCGTCGAAGCGGCCGTCGAGGCGTGCAAGAACCCCAAGTACCACCGCTACACCCCGGCGGGCGGCCTGCCCGAGCTGAAGGCCGCGATCGCCGCGAAGACCCTGCGCGACTCGGGCTACGAGGTCGACGCGGCCCAGATCCTCGTCACCAACGGCGGCAAGCAGGCGATCTACGAGGCGTTCGCCGCGATCCTCGACCCGGGCGACGAGGTCATCGTCCCGGCGCCGTACTGGACGACGTACCCGGAGTCGATCCGCCTCGCCGGCGGTGTCCCGGTCGACGTCGTCGCCGACGAGACGACCGGCTACCGCGTCTCCGTCGAGCAGTTGGAGGCGGCGCGGACCGCGAACACGAAGGTCCTGCTCTTCGTCTCCCCCTCCAACCCGACCGGCGCCGTCTACACGCGCGCGCAGGTCGAGGAGATCGGCCGCTGGGCCGCCGAGCACGGCCTGTGGGTCCTGACGGACGAGATCTACGAGCACCTGGTCTACGGCGACGCGGAGTTCCACTCCCTGCCGGTCGTCGTGCCCGAGCTCGCCGACAAGACGATCGTCGTCAACGGTGTCGCCAAGACGTACGCCATGACCGGCTGGCGGGTCGGCTGGGTCATCGGCCCCAAGGACGTCGTCAAGGCCGCGACGAACCTCCAGTCGCACGCGACGTCCAACGTCTCGAACGTCGCGCAGGTCGCCGCGCTCGCCGCGGTCTCCGGTGACCTCGCGGCCGTCGAGGAGATGAAGGTCGCGTTCGACCGGCGGCGCAAGAAGATCGTCGCGATGCTCAACGAGATCGACGGCGTGTTCTGCCCGGAGCCCGAGGGCGCGTTCTACGCGTACCCGTCCGTCAAGGAGCTGCTCGGCAAGGAGATCCGCGGCAAGCGGCCCGCCTCCTCGGTGGAGCTGGCCGAGCTGATCCTGGAGGAGGCCGAGGTCGCGGTCGTACCCGGTGAGGCGTTCGGCACACCCGGGTATCTGCGGCTGTCGTACGCGCTGGGCGACGAGGACCTCGTCGAGGGCGTCTCGCGGATCCAGAAGCTGCTGGCCGAGGCCAAGTAGGGCATCGCCGGGCGGGCCGTCTCCCTTCGGGGAGGCGGCCCGCCTTTTTGTACGAGCAAACCCACGTTCGGGGAACCGATTACCCGCCCCTCACCCTCGTACGGCAGTATCGGCGAATGGAGCGTGTACGTGATCTCTCTCAACTCCCCAAAGCCCATCTGCACCTGCACTTCACCGGCTCGATGCGGCCCGCGACCGTGCTGGAGCTGGCCGACAAGTACGGCGTACGGCTGCCGGAGGCGCTGACCGAGGCGCTGACCAGCGGGGAGCCGCCGCAGCTGCGGGCCACGGACGAACGGGGCTGGTTCCGCTTCCAGCGGCTGTACGACGCCGCGCGCTCGTGCCTGCGGGAGCCCGACGACATCCGGCGCCTCGTGCGGGAGGCCGCCGAGGAGGACGTCCGGGACGGCTCCGGGTGGCTGGAGATCCAGGTCGACCCGACCTCGTACGCGCCCCGGCTGGGCGGGCTCATCCCGGCGCTGGAGATCATCCTGGACGCGGTCGAGACGACCTCGCGCGACCTCGGGCTCGGGATGCGGGTGCTGGTCGCCGCGAACCGGATGAAGCACCCGCTGGACGCCCGTACGCTCGCCCGGCTCGCCGTCCGCTACGCCGAGCGGGGCGTCGTCGGCTTCGGCCTCTCCAACGACGAACGCCGGGGCATGGCCCGCGACTTCGACCGGGCGTTCGCGATCGCCCGCGAGGGCGGGCTGCTGTCCGCGCCCCACGGCGGCGAGCTGACCGGGCCCTTCTCCGTCCGCGACTGCCTCGACGACCTCCACGCGAGCCGCATCGGCCACGGGGTCCGCGCGGCGGAGGACCCCCGCCTGCTGAAGCGCCTCGCGGAGCGGGGGGTGACCTGCGAGGTCTGCCCCGCGTCCAACGTCGCCCTGGGCGTCTACGAGAAACCCGAGGACGTCCCCCTCCGCACCCTGTACGACGCCGGCGTCCCGATGGCCCTGGGCGCCGACGACCCCCTGCTGTTCGGCTCCCGGCTGGCCGCGCAGTACGAGATCGCCCGGCGGTACCACGGTTTCACGGACGAGGAACTGGCAGAACTGGCCCGCCAGTCGATCCGGGGCTCGGCGGCGCCGGACGATGTCAAGGGGAAGCTGCTGTCCGGGGTGGACGATTGGCTGGCGGGGCCGGTGTCTTGAGGGC